>JBJMLT010000332.1:0-8152 GCA_045805165.1 Flavisolibacter sp. | reverse complement strand
GCATTTAGCTCGCAATTCAAAGATGTTCAGTGCAGCCGTATCGTCTATATAAAGCGGAGCCTGAGCCAGTTTCTGAATGCCGCGTGCATAAAGCTGTTTCATTTCATGCTCTTCCATCTTACCTCTAGATATCTTCTCCAGCCATATTTCACTTTCTGCAGCTAATATTCTTTGTACAAGCTGCCCGGCGCTCATTTCCAGTGAAAAGAAAGCAACCGGAGTTGGTTTTGTAACATGAAGAGCGGCATTTCGGGCAAGGTTCAGCGCAAATGCTGTTTTACCAACTGATGGTCGGGCAGCTAAAATGATAAGATCAGTAGTCTGCCAGCCATAGGTAACCCTGTCAAGGGATGCAAATCCTGTCGGTACTCCGGTAATATCTTCATTTTTATGGCGCAGATCTTCAATTCGCTGAATGGTCTTCACCAATACCGAATCTATGGTCTCGTAATTATTTCTAAGATGGGTGGAAGTTACTTCATAGATCTTGCTTTCTGCCTGGTCCAGCAAATCGAATACGTCGGTGCTATCCTCATAGGCATCACTAATGATCTCCCCGCTTATGCGAATTAGTTCCCTCTGAATGAATTTCTGTAAAATAATACGTGAATGAGCTTCAATATTAGCCGAAGAAACTACTGAATTGGTTAGCTTGGTCACATAATAAGGGCCTCCGACAACATCAAGTTCCTCCCTCATTCTAAGTTCCTCAACTACCGTAAGAATGTCTATGGGCTGACTCTTGTTTGCAAGACCCTGCATAGCCCTGAATATTCTTTGATGGCTGTCCACATAAAAGCATTCCGGCTTTAAGATCTCTATGATGGTATCGAAAGCGCCTTTTTCCAGCATGATGGCTCCCAATACTGCCTCTTCCAGGTCTTTAGCCTGGGGAGGCACTTTTCCATAGATCATGGTACTGAGGTCTGGAGAGGTTTTTCTGCGCGCTTTTTTATCCCGGTTGAGGTTAGTAAGATCCATACTTCTTAAATCAAAAAAAAGGGTTAAACCATTGATTTTTTAATCAATGACCTATGGGGTCTAGTTAGTTTTGGTCTATTAATTTTTTGTTATAAGTATATTACCTAAATATTATCCCGTAAGTCAGTTAGCGAATATAAAGGGCTGACAAGTGTATTAAATTATTATTCGGTGGAATATTTTAATGAACACATTATCCCTCCTCTTTTCACATCAATAGTAAGGTTATGCACCTGTTTTATTGAATATATGCACAAATTTGGAATTTTTCCCGCAGCTTTTAATAGGTTGTGCACATCTTTTGTCAGGAAAAATAGTTTGTCTTTTTTTTGGCCATATGGGCTATACTACAGAATGGACTTTTCAGCGAAAACCATCTGAAGTCGTGAATCGTGAATCGTCAATCGTCAATCGTCCATCGTCAATAGTGAATATTTAATGCAGTTTTTATAATTGGATCAATCTTCTTTAAGGATACTATTCAATTATTTATTTGATCTCTGCGAAAATCTCTGCTTCTCCTTTTCTCTGCGGTTAAAATTCTCTGCGGTTAAAAACTTTGCGTCCCCGCGCCCTCGCGGTTAAGCTTCTAAAACTCGAAAACTCTTCTCCCCACATTCCACCTTATCCCCGCAGAAAAGATCGTCTCTTTCGGTGTAGCCGTTAATCCATTATTCGACTGTTTTCTATATACCAGATTGCCTTCAATAAAGAAATTTTGTCTCCATTCATAAGACAATAGTAAAGATCCATAAAAGGTAGTCGTGCGAACTCCCGTCCCTATATAAAATCCATAATCCATTGTACGGAAGGGAGGTTTATCCGGCAACATTATATTGCTTCCATAATTACTGCTTCCGGTATCCCTTCCCTGGTAATAATAGATCACCTTACCTGATAGTGTCCATTTCGGTGCCGGCTGATAACGTGCGATGCCAATAAATTCCTGGAAATTTGCACCTAACGGATGAGCTAGCGGCTGGTTATAATGTGCATAATTGGAAATAGAATCATCATGAGAATAGGTAAAAGGCCGGACTCTGTTCATTTCAGCTTGCAGGTCTAGATTAGATATGCCAAAGGCATCAATATATTTAGCTCCTATTTGAATTCCATATTTATTACCCCACCATCCTTTACCTGCTTTTAATTCCGATAATTTGAATTCATCAAGTAATAGCTGACCATAAAACTGAAAGCGATGAGCTATGTTAGCTTTTGCATCAATGCCTGCGACTGCATTATCCGGACTTCCATTCTGCTGTTCAATTGATCTGTAAAATATAATAGGGTTCAGATAGCCAAAATCAAAATGATCTTTTCTTCCGAAAATAATTCCTTCCATTACACCCACATTCAACCATTTGGTAACACCCATATCCAGATGATGTATAGCAGCATATTTCTTACCCAATAAACGATCCGGCCCTCTTGGTTCAGTAACATTAAGCTCCATAAACAGGTTCTGATAATTGAATTTCCACACTCTTGTATTCAGCTTAAAAAACAACGCGTTATTGCTAAAGTCGCTCAGGAAAAGACTTCTATATCCATTGCCAATAAAGTTTTTATCATAGCCAAATGCTACATCAATGTACTTGGTCACATTGAAAGTAAAATAGCCACGGGCATCAAAATAATCATAGCCCGTTCCTTTAAAGAATTTATAATAGCCTTCGCCTGGAACGGCGGAATGTTCGTTTACCCATTGCTGAACATATAAAGGATCTCTTTCCTGGTTATCTGTGATCAGGGTATAAAACCCTATTTTATCCGCTATGCGTCCCCTTACAGAAATACCCCTGGTGTTTTGAAAAAGAGTTTCATTATAATTATTCTCCTTCCCTGCAGTTAATTGTAGTACCGGATTTACTGCCAGATAGAAATCCGGAGCATTTACCTCATAAAGATTTGCAGGTGTTTGATAAAAATGGGCTCCCCATGGCTTTTTACTCATATACTTCATTCTGTCTCCTGTTGCCCATTCCAGGTTGTTTACCATCAGGCTGTAATAATTGTATTGGTCAGTTTTAGATTGGATCAGGGTTGAATCCATTCTTCCAATATGAGTTATAAATTGTTTTCGGCTATACGGTTTTATAATAGAAAAATTTAGTACCGAATCAGTTTGGGCTTTTATTTCCAGTCGCTCTATTAATATATTATCCTTTGAATCAAGGGGCAGATATGTAGTTTGTCCATAGGATAAAAAGGGAAACAGCAGTATCGTTAGTCTAACAAGGGTTTGTTTATATTGCATTCAGACTGGTTTATTGATTTTTAAGATATGCAAAAATACCTGATTAAGAATATCAACATGGTGAATGAAGGTGCGATCAAAAATGTGGATGTTCTTATTTCTGATGAAAGAATTGAAAGAATAGATCCGAATATTACTGTTAATTATAAGGTGCAGGAAATAAATGGTGCAGGCAAATACCTGTTGCCCGGCGCTATAGATGATCAGGTTCATTTTCGTGAGCCGGGACTTACCCATAAAGCAACAATATATACCGAAGCAAAAGCAGCTGTTGCAGGCGGAGTAACCTCTTTTATGGAAATGCCCAATACCCAACCTCCGGCATTTACGCAGGCTCTTTTGGAAGATAAATACAATATTGCTTCAGCTACTTCTCTTGCCAATTATTCATTTTACATGGGAACTTCGAATGATAATTTGGAAGAAGTACTCAAGACCAATGCCAGGAAGAACCACATCTGCGGAGTGAAAATATTTATGGGTTCTTCAACAGGAAATCTGTTGGTAGATAATTTCCTTACACTTGATAAACTATTTGGGGGAGTAGAAGTCTTGATCGCTACTCATTGCGAAGATGAACAGATGATCCGCAATAACTATCAGCAGCGAAAAGAACAAAAAGAGGTATTGGAGGCATCTGACCATCCTGTGATCCGTAATGAAGAAGAATGTTTTGAATCTTCTTTCAAAGCAATACAGTTGGCAAAAAAGCACAACTCCAGGCTGCACATTCTTCATATAAGCACAGAAAAAGAATTGCAATTATTCACAAATATGGTTCCCCTAAAGGATAAAAGAATTACTGCAGAAGTATGTGTGCATCATCTTCATTTTACAAGTAATGATTACCAGCAATTCGGAAATCTTATAAAATGCAATCCTGCCATTAAAGCTCCTTTCAATAGAGATGCGCTCTGGAAAGCTTTATTGGATGACAAGCTGGATGTAATTGCAACGGACCATGCTCCTCATACATGGCAGGAAAAAAATGAACCTTATGAAAAAGCTCATGCGGGTATTCCTTTAGTTCAGCATTCATTATTATTAATGCTGAATTATTATAAGGAGGGAAAGATAACATTGGAAAAGATCGTTGAAAAGATGAGCCATGCTGTAGCACATTGTTTTCAAATAAAGGAAAGGGGTTTTATAAGGGAAGGTTACTTTGCCGATTTGGTAATGATAGATCTTCAGAAACAGACAACAGTCGCCAAAAACAATATACTTTATAAATGCGGCTGGAGTCCTTTCGAAGGCAAGTCTTTTTCAGGCGCTATTACTCACACCTTCATAAATGGCAATCTTGTTTTTAATAATTCTCAAATTAATTATGGAAACCCCATCTGGAACGAATCTATAAAAGGCAAAAGATTACTATTTAATAGAGTTTAATCAGGAATTTAATTAGCTAATCAGCTAATTAGCTAATTAGCTAATTTAGGTTATGCAGATCGACAAAACTACTTTCAACGATATTTCCGTATTCCATCAGGAAGAAGAGTTTTCTATTTTTCATAAATTAAACTTTACACGAACAGTTGGCGGGAAGGAATGGCTCAGGCGATTTTTTTCAGAACCACATCATGACCTTAAAAGGATCATTGGCACCCAGAATATTATCAAAACTATTTTGGATCATCTGGACGAATGGCCTGTAGAGATCACTAATGGCACTATACTGATGATCGATAAATTCCTGGATTATAATCTGGACCCCGTACCGGAAAATCAATCCCCTCTAAACAGCTTTGCTTATAAGGTGCTTCATTCGCAGGATTATTCAATGATCAAATATTCCGTAAAGCATTTGGCAGATCTGTTCCGCGGATTAAAAAAACTTCTTGAACTTTTTTCAGATATCGGTCTTCCGGCATACCTGGAATTTTATATAGATCGTATTCGTACCATACTGTCTGAAGACCCTTTGAAAAAATTATCCCATTCAGATAATGATAAATTCTCTGTAAAGCAGAATTTATATTATGCTTTTCATGTGCGTGCTAAATATAAGACCGACACTATTGAATTGATTGACATTTTTGGCCGACTCGAAGCCTGGTACTCTATGGCAGTTGCGGTCAAAACATATGATCTGCATTTTCCTGTATTTATAGATAGTGAACAACCTTATTTTAAGGCTGAAGGGTTATATCATGTATTGCTTCCTAAACCCGTGGCATATGATCTCGTCCTGCAACCGGATCAGAATTTTCTTTTTTTGACAGGAGCTAACATGGCTGGTAAAAGCACGCTTATTAAATCAATTGGTTCTTCAGTATTCCTGGCGCATATTGGCATGGGTGTACCAGCAAAAAATATGATACTTTCTCTTTTTGATGGCCTGCTTACAAATATTAATGTGGCTGATAATATCGCCAAAGGAGAAAGCTATTTTTTTAATGAAGTGCAGCGAATAAAGAATACCATTTATAAGATCAATGATGGTAAAAAATGGCTGGTTCTTATCGATGAATTATTTAAAGGCACCAATGTTCAGGATGCTATGAAATGTTCCCTTACAGTTATTAAAGGACTCATTAAAATGAAAAACTCTCTCTTTATACTTTCAACACATTTATATGAAATAGGAGAAGAGCTAAAAATATTTCCTAATATTTCATTCAAATATTTTGAGACGAATGTTATGGACGATCAGCTTGATTTCAGCTATCAATTGAAAGATGGCATTAGTAATGACCGTATTGGCTATGTCATCCTACGCAGGGAAAAAGTGGTGGATATGCTGGAAAAACTGTGAAAATTGTCAATCGTCTATTTCTTTTGAATGAGATGAAAACTATGTGTCATTTCGATCGCAGGGAGAAATCTTCAATGTAATTCGTAAATAGTAAATTGTAAATTTATCGCCTATGTATAAATTCCTTCCATTATTATTATTCGTTTCCATTAATCGCGCCCTTGCCCAATCCCCAATCGACATTGTTCATTATAAATTTGAGTTATCGCTCACTAATACATCCGACTCAATAAAGGGTAAAGCTACCATCGATTTTAAATGGTTAGCTTCTGCTGCAAACATGTCTCTTGATCTCGTTCAAATGCATGACAACACCGGTATGACCGTTTCTTCGGTAACCGGAGATAATGTCACTTCATTTTCACAATCCGGCGATAAAATAATAATTAATGTAAAGAAGGCTATTCCTGGCAAAATTGCTTCTGTAACAATATTCTATTCAGGTATTCCATCTGATGGCCTTATTATATCTAAAAATAAATATGGTGACCGGACTTTCTTTGCTGATAACTGGCCTAACCGCGCCCATTACTGGATCCCGTGTAAAGACAGTCCTGCAGACAAAGCCACATTTGAATTTATAGTAACGGCTCCTTTCGGGTATCAGGTAATTTCAAATGGAGTCTTAAAAGAAAAAGCTCTTAGCTCTGATGGAATGCAATATACCCATTGGCAGGAGAATGTTTCATTATCTACTAAGGTAATGGTAATAGGTGTTGCAAAATTTGCTGTAAAAACTTTCAGTGATAGCCCGGAAAATATTCCTGTTTCTGCATGGGTATATCCTCAGGACAGTACAAATGGATTTTACGATTATGGTGTAACGCCATCCATTGTAAAATTCTTCTCTTCTTATATAGCACCATTTCCATATGAGAAGCTGGCCAATGTTCAATCGAAGACCATTTTCGGCGGCATGGAAAATGCCAGTGCTATCTTTTATGCAGAACAATCTGTGACCGGCAATAGAAAATGGGAAGATGTATTTGCCCATGAAATTGTACATCAATGGTTTGGCGATATGGCATCTGAAAAAGCATTTTCCCATTTGTGGCTAAGTGAAGGTTTTGCAACCTATCTGACTGATATATATATGGGAAATAAATTTGGAAAGGATAGTGGTGTAAACAGATTAAAGAAAGAAAGAGAAGATATCATTGAATTTGTCAAAAAAAATAACCATCCGGTAGTAGATTCGACATCCAACCTGATGAATTTATTAAATGTCAATAGTTATCAAAAAGGTGGCTGGGTGCTTCATATGATCCATGCTGAGGTAGGGGATAAGCTATTCCAGAATATAATTCAGGAATATTATAATCAATATAAAGGAAGTAATGCGGACACCAGGGATTTCGAGCATGTAGTTGAAAAAGTAACCGGAAAAGATTGGAAAGCTTTCTTCGACCAATGGCTCTACCGCCCGGGAATACCTGAATTACAGGTTGCTTACCAATTCAAAAAAGCTTCCATAGAAATTAAAATACAACAAAAAACAAAGGAGCCATATACCTATTTACCATTAGAATGTTCTATAAAACTGCAAGATGGTTCCTCTGTCAATAAAACTCTATTTATCCATCAACAAACCCAATCCTTTACCATACCTCTATCTTCAAATCCCAAATCTTTTACCCTCGATCCTCATACAACTTTGTTATTCAGGCAGTGAAAGTTTGGAAATAGGTCAAAAGCTAAAAGTCAAAACCTAAAACTGTTTAAGCGCAGTGTTCTTTTGTTTCACGCAAAGGCATATAAGAAGCAAAGACCGCTAAGGCGATTGGTTAATTATTAATTATTAATTATTTATTATTAGAACCAGCCTAATATGTATTTTTGAACCCCAATAAAAAAAAGAGGTAAAAACATAAAGCAAAACCCAATTTTTCATTTTTCCTTTTACATTTCCCCTTCTCCCTCCCTTTAAAGCATATCAAAGTCATATCAAAGCCAACTCAAAGCCAACTATAAGCCAACCTCCAGTCAACCTTAAACCCACCCCTTTGCGCCTTTACCTACTTACGCGCCTTTGCGTGAAACAAAAAAACCCGAGTAATAAACACTTTTAGGTTTTGACTTTTAACTTTTGACTTATTCCCGATCCCCCGATTCCCGGAAATTGACGATTGACGATTGACGATTCACGACCTCAT
>JBJMLT010000331.1:0-11838 GCA_045805165.1 Flavisolibacter sp. | reverse complement strand
AATTCAATGTTGACCTTTTCAATAGAACCAATCTGGCCTTTTATGTAAAAGATAAAATTCAGGTATTACCTCTCAATCAATTACATTATGCTGCTGATAATGGATTTATAAATGCCGATACGTTATACTTCAATAACCTTGTCCAAACAAAACAGGAACTTGAATCCAAATGGATCATTCCAATTCGTGAATCCTGGCTGGCGAACAGGCTGCCGCTGAAAGAAAGCTACTGAGGGAAAGCTGCTAGCTGTTAGCTATTAGCTACTAGCTGACAGTTGTCGGCTATCGGACATTGCAAATAATGGTTACGGGAACCTGCGAATAAAGGTTTGTAAGCTCCACGTTTTTAAATCGCTTTAAACAAATGTTGCAACTGGATTTAAAGAAATTGTAAAAAGTAAATAGTAAATATTTATTGCCGTTTAAAATCTACAATCTCCTGAACTGCAGAGGCTGGTCTAATTATTGCATAAAATCGTTAATAGTTCATTATCAGGTTAAATAATTCTAAACTGATGACCGTATAACTAAAAATTTTGGTAGGTTTGAATCTGCCAATACACCCTTTAACATGAGTAGTAAAAAAACAAAAGCAAATGGTGCAATCCATGCATCATCTTCCACGATTTTACCAGAAAATAGCCCTATTCCTACCACAAAAAGAACTAATGGGAAAAGTACCAATGGTAAGCATGCAAAGGTTACCGCATCCGATTATCCTTCGGCTGACTATTATGGACAAATAGATTCCAAAGCTTTGCTAAAAGTACTTGCAGAAATGCGTAGCGGTAACTTCAATGTTCGCATGCCTAATGATAGTGTAGGTCTGTCAGGAAAAATTTACGATACATTAAATGATATTATAACCCTCAATGAAATCCTTGTAAAGGAATTAAATGAAGCAAGGGAGATCATTGGAAAGCAGGGTAAACTAAATCACAGGGTTGAATTACCGAAATATGCCCGGGGATCCTGGTATACGGCTGTTGATTCCATCAACAGTCTTATTTCTGACCTCGTGCATCCAACTATTGAAATTGCTCATGTTATCAGTTCTGTGGCCAAGGGAAACCTTTCACAGGAAATGCCATTGAAAATTGGCGATCACCTTTTACAGGGTGAGTTTGCCAGGATCGCATCAGAAGTAAATGACATGGTGAAACAATTGAACCTTTTCTCCATGGAAGTAACAAGGGTTGCGCGAGAGGTAGGTTCAGAAGGTAAGCTTGGTGGACAAGCACGTGTAAAAGGAGTTGCTGGCGTTTGGAAAGACCTTACCGATTCAGTAAACGGAATGGCAGGTAACCTTACCACCCAGGTGCGAAGCATTGCGGAAGTAACGACCGCTGTGGCGAAAGGTGACCTTTCTAAAAAAATTACAGTGGATGCCCAGGGTGAGATCCTGGAGCTGAAGAATACAATCAACACGATGGTGGACCAGCTAAACTCATTCTCTTCAGAGGTAACAAGGGTGGCGCTGGAAGTAGGTACAGAAGGAAAATTGGGAGGACAGGCTGAAGTGCAGGGAGTTGCCGGAACCTGGAAAGATCTGACAGATTCGGTGAACGGTATGGCCAGCAATCTTACAGGTCAGGTAAGAAATATTGCAGAAGTAACGACTGCTGTTGCCAATGGAGACCTTTCCAAAAAGATCACGGTGGACGTTCGGGGAGAAATGTTGCAATTGAAAAACACGATCAACACGATGGTGGATCAATTAAATTCATTTTCGGCAGAGGTAACCAGGGTGGCCCGTGAAGTAGGTTCTGAAGGTAAATTAGGTGGCCAGGCGACAGTAAAAGGAGTTGGTGGGGTATGGAAGGACCTTACAGATAACGTTAACCAGCTAGCCGGAAATCTAACCGTTCAGTTACGTGACGTATCGAAAGTGGCAACCGCGATCGCCAACGGTGACCTTACCCAAAAAATCACGGTAGATGTAAAAGGTGAGATCCTGCAGATCAAGGATGTAATCAACACCATGGTGGATCAGTTGAATTCATTTGCATCTGAAGTTACCAGGGTGGCATTGGAAGTAGGTACAGAAGGAAAACTTGGTGGACAGGCTACAGTAAAAGGAGTAGGAGGTGTTTGGAAAGATCTTACAGATAATGTAAACCAGCTTGCAGGAAATCTGACAGGCCAGGTAAGAAATATTGCAGAAGTAACAACTGCGGTGGCTAATGGTGACCTTTCTAAAAAGATCACTGTAAATGCCGCCGGTGAAATATTAGAATTAAAAAAGACCATCAACACGATGGTGGATCAGCTAAACTCATTTGCTTCTGAGGTAACAAGGGTGGCACTTGAAGTTGGTACAGAAGGTAAGCTTGGAGGTCAGGCAAAAGTGCAGGGAGTTGGTGGTACATGGAAAGACCTTACCGATTCTGTGAATGGCATGGCCTCTAACCTTACCGGTCAGGTGCGTAACATTGCGGAGGTAACCACAGCCGTTGCGAAAGGAGATCTTTCAAGAAAGATCACCGCTGTTGCACGTGGTGAGATATTGGAGCTGAAGAATACGATCAATACGATGGTTGACCAGTTGAATTCATTCGGATCTGAGGTATTCCGTGTGGCCCGAGAGGTAGGTACAGATGGTAAATTAGGTGGACAAGCAGATGTACCCGGGGTAGAAGGATTGTGGAAAGACCTTACGGATTCAGTTAATAAAATGGCATTGAACCTTACATCACAGGTACGAAATATCGCTGAGGTAACAACAGCCGTTGCGAATGGAGACCTTTCTAGAAAAATTGAGGTGGATGTAAAGGGAGAGATGCTTGAATTGAAGAATACGATCAATACGATGGTGGATCAATTGAGAGGATTTGCATCTGAAGTAACCAGGGTAGCCCGAGAAGTAGGAACAGATGGAAAATTGGGAGGACAAGCCAATGTGCCTGGAGTAGGTGGTACATGGAAAGACCTTACTGATTCAGTAAACGGTATGGCCTCCAATTTAACAGGACAGGTGCGTAATATCGCTGAAGTAGCAATTGCAGTTGCTAACGGTGACATGAGCCGGAAGATCACTGTGGACGTTCGTGGAGAAATGCTGCAATTGAAGGAAACTTTGAATACGATGGTGGATCAGTTAAGGGCATTCGCGTCAGAGGTTACGAGGGTGGCCAGGGAAGTAGGTTCTGAAGGAAAGCTTGGCGGACAGGCATTTGTACCAGGTGTTGCCGGAACATGGAAAGACCTGACAGACTCAGTAAACCAGATGACAGGAAACCTTACCTCCCAGGTGCGTAACATTGCTGAAGTAACGAAAGCTGTGGCATCGGGTGACCTTTCTAAAAAAGTAACTATAGATGTAAAAGGAGAAATCCTTGACCTGAAGAATACGATCAACACGATGGTGGACCAGCTAAACTCATTCGCCTTCGAGGTTACGAGGGTGGCGAGGGAAGTAGGTACAGAAGGAAAATTGGGAGGACAGGCTGAAGTGCAGGGAGTAGGTGGTACATGGAAAGACCTAACCGATTCTGTGAACATGATGGCCTCTAACCTTACAAACCAGGTTCGTGGTATTGCAAAAGTGGTGACTGCCGTTGCAACCGGTAATCTGAAACAGAAACTTTCAATCGTATCAAGAGGTGAGGTTGCACAGCTTACTGAAACGATCAATGAAATGATCGATACGCTCGCCGTATTTGCTGACCAGGTAACAACTGTTGCCCGTGAGGTTGGAGTTGAAGGAAGACTTGGAGGGCAGGCATCAGTTCCCGGAGCCTCCGGAATCTGGAAAAACCTTACAGAAAATGTTAACCAGTTGGCTGAGAACCTTACAACACAGGTACGTGCCATTTCTGAGGTAGCCAGTGCGGTAACGAAAGGTGATCTTACTCAAATGATACGTGTTGAAGCAAAAGGTGAGGTGGAAGAGCTTAAGGATACTATAAATCAGATGATTGCCAATTTGAAAGAAACGACCTTATTGAACCAGGAACAGGACTGGTTGAAGTCCAACCTTGCGAAGTTCACCCAAATGCTGCAGGGGCAGAAAGACCTGAATACTGTAACCCGTCGTATCCTTTCGGAGCTTGCCCAGGTGGTGAATGCCCAGCAGGGTATGTTCTATATACTGGAGCAGGACGAAAATGAACAAAATAAAAAGCTTAAACTATTCTCAGCATATGCATATAATGAAGAGCTACATATAGCCAGGGAATTCTCATTAGGTCAGGGCCTGGTAGGGCAGGTAGCCGTTGAGAAAGAAAGAATACTTCTTACCAATGTTCCTAAAGACTATATAAAGATAGGTTCAGGATTAGGACAAGCAAGTCCGGTAAGTGTAATTGTACTTCCTGTATTATTTGAGAGCCAGATAAAGGCGGTTATTGAACTGGCTTCATTTGATACGTTCAGTGAAACTCACCTTGACTTCTTAAGTCAGCTTACTGAAAGTATCGGAATTGTGTTAAATACGATCGAGGCCAATACAAGAACAGAAGAGCTGTTACAGCAATCACAATCACTGACAGATGAATTAAGAAGAACAAACGAAGAATTGCAGGATAAGGCACACTTGCTTGTTAAGCAAAAAGAAGAAGTGGAAGCAAAGAACAAGGAGGTGGAAGAAGCCAGAAGATCTCTGGAAGAAAAAGCAGAACAGTTGCAGCTAACTTCTAAATACAAATCTGAGTTCCTTGCCAATATGTCCCACGAATTACGGACACCATTGAACTCGCTACTGATACTAGCACAGCAACTATATGAGAACAGGGAAGGCAATTTAAGTGAAAAGCAGGTGCGTTATGCAAAGACCATCCATAGTTGCGGTGATGACCTGATACAGTTGATCAACGATATACTTGATCTTTCCAAGATCGAATCTGGTTATATTTCAACAGACTTTATCAATGTTCGTTTCCATGAGATCACATCATTTGTTGAAACCACATTCAAGCACGTATCAGAAAGCAAGAACTTAAAATTCAATATAGAAATAGAAGAAACTCTTCCAGATACTTTAGAAACAGACGTCCAAAGATTAAATCAGATACTTAAAAATCTTTTATCCAATGCCTTCAAGTTCACAGAAAAGGGAGGAGTATCGCTTAAGATCTATGAAGCACATAAAAACTGGAAATTAGGTAATTCAAGTCTTGATAAAGCTAAAAAAGTAGTAGCATTCGAGATACGGGATACAGGCATAGGTATTTCAAAAGATAAGCAGAACATAATATTCGAAGCATTCCAACAGGCAGAAGGATCAACAAGCCGTAAATATGGTGGTACCGGTTTAGGGTTATCTATTAGCCGTGGACTGGCAGACCTGTTAGGAGGATCTATAGAGCTTGAAAGTGAAGTAGGGCAGGGAAGCAGCTTCACCTTATTTCTGCCAATAGATTATAACCCGAACATGGTTAAGAAGGAAAAACAATCGAGCTTAACTGTAAGTGAATACAAATTAGGTGAATCAAATGATGATATAGCCATACAATCAGTACCTACCATTAAAGTAACTGAGGCTAAGGAAATGGATTCGCTAAGTGAGATCATTAATGAGGTAGGGGATGACAGAAATAGCATCTTCGGGCATGACAAAGTTGTTTTGGTTGTTGAAGATGACATACGATTTGCGAAGATCATGATCGAAAAGGCCCATGAGCTGGATCTAAAGATCGTTGTTGCCACCGGATTTGGTGAAGTATTCGATCTTACGAACAAATACAATCCAATTGCAGTAACACTTGACGTTAAGCTGCCAGATGCGAGTGGATGGAGAGTATTGGACCTATTCAAAAATGATATCAATTTAAGGCACATTCCAATTCACCTGATCTCAGGAGAAGAGAATCGCTTACTGGCCATGCAAAGGGGAGCACGCAGCTTCCATTTAAAGCCATTAAAGAATGAAGCACTTACTGTATTGTTTAAGGATATTGTTGAATACAATGAACGTAAGCCAAAGAGACTATTGATCGTTGAGGACAATGAGCTTGATTCCAGCCAAATAGCAAAAGTGCTTGAGAATGGTGATCAGATCCAAATTGAAGTGGCTTCGACGGGCAAACAGGCATTAGAATTGATCAGGAACAATGTATATGATTGCATTACTGTTGACTATATGCTTCCGGACATTCCGGGATTAGAATTTGTACAGGAAATAAATGCGATCAACAAACTTCAGATGACACCTGTATTGATCTATTCAGCTAAGGACTTTTCACCGAAAGAAAAAACCCAACTGAAGCAATATGCGAACAGAATATTATTAAAGGATGTAAATTCTCTGGAACTGTTGCTGGAAGAAGCGGTTATGCAGATGCATATAGATCATAACGAACTAATGCCGGAAAAGCAAAAGATCATTGAGAACCTGAGGAGCAAAGAAGATGTATTATCGAATAAGAAAGTACTTGTGGTTGATGACGATGTTCGAAATCTATTTGCATTGACGACAGCTTTTGAGCGTTACAATATTCAAACCATTACGGCTGAAAGTGGCCAGGAGGCTATAAATATATTAAGTGATAACAATAATGTAGATATGGTGCTAATGGATATTATGATGCCTGAAATGGACGGATATGAAACCACTCAAAAGATCAGAAGGGAACATAAGAATACGAATCTACCCATCATTGCAGTAACGGCTAAAGCAATGAAGGGCGACCGTGAAAAATGCATAGAAGCGGGAGCTTCCGACTACATTACGAAGCCTGTTAAAATAGATCAACTTTTATCACTTATGCGTGTGTGGCTATATAAATAATCCGTAAAATGGAAGCTGAAAAAAAAGAAGCAGGGGTGGAGAGATCAAATGTCAAAATACTCGCAATTGACGACAGAGAAGACAATCTGTTTTCAATTGAAACTATTCTTGAGCAGGAAAATTATACCATTGTAAAGGCCAATTCTGGCCGTGCAGCATTAAAGATCCTGCTACAACAGCATGATTTCACCTTAATATTAATGGACGTTCAAATGCCTGAAATGAATGGCTTTGAAACTGCTTCCTTAATATACGAACGCGAAAAGTTAAGGCATATACCTATTATTTTTATTACAGCGCATAACCATAGTGATGAAAAAATGTATGAAGGTTACAAAATGGGTGGGGTTGATTTTATTTACAAACCAGTGAACCCAGAATTATTGCGTTATAAAGTAGGGGTATTTGTTGAGCTGTACAAAAAAACGCATCAGCTTCTGAATCATGAAAAGAAATTACTTGCAGTAAATAAAAACCTGGAGATTGAAATAGAAGAAAGAAAGATCTCCGAAGAAAAGGTAACTCAATTAAACCAACAATTGATCCAAAATAACCTTCAACTAAAAAATACAATAGAGGAATTGGATAGATTCGCTTATGTAGCTTCACATGACCTTCAGGAACCATTAAGGAAAATACTTGTATTCAGTGATAAAATACAAACAAAATACAGGGAAGCTATTGATCCGGAGATGAACAGAAACCTTGAAAAAATAGTAAGGGCATCTGAAAGAATGCAATCATTAATAACAGACCTGCTACGTTTTTCAAGACACACCTCAACTTCAGATGATTTTACTTTCATTAATCTGAATCAGCTATTGAATGAAGTAATGAACGATATGGAAGTAGATATTGAAAAATCTGCAGCTCATATTAAAACAGGAGAACTTCCTGAGATTTGGGGCATACCAAGTCAAATGCGGCAGTTATTTCAAAACCTTATAAGCAATGCCATTAAGTTCAGAAAAAAGGAAGTAACGCCAGAGATCCAGATATTTACTCCTAAAGACCAGATAATTAAAGAACCCTCCAGCTCTAAAACTTTTCACCGAATCATAATTCAGGATAACGGAATTGGATTTGATCCAAAATATACCAATGAAATTTTCATGGTATTCAAGAGACTTCACAGCTATCATGAATTTGAAGGGAGCGGTGTGGGATTGTCCATTTGCAAAAAGATAATTGAACGCCATAACGGGCATATTACAGCGGAAAGCAGGATAGGGGCGGGCTCAAAATTCATTGTTGACTTCCCCATAGAAAAAGCGGATAAGAATAAGGAGCCGCAGTTAATGGCAGCAGCTGGCTGATAATCATTAGCTGATCATTAATCATTATTTTTCCTTAGGAGGCTGAGCGGATAAATTTGCCGGAGGTCCTGAAGCATTTACACCTTGCTTTGAAATACGCCAGATAACACCAGTTCCAGGCACAGGTACCGGAAAAGGCCCTGCACCTGCAAGATCAAAACCAATAACACCTATATCAACAATGTATAAGGTTTCACCATCGGGAGAAAACTTTGCTTCTACTGGACGTCTTGGACCTGGCGTAGTGCCTTTTTCCACATCTTCCATTAATGATTTATTACTTAAAAACGGGATTGTCTGTTTGGATGCCAGGTCAATTCTTACTACCATATAATGTGCAGCATTTGGTTCGCCCGTAGCAGGCGTACCAGATCCAAATTCTGCCAAAAACATTTGTCCTTTATATCCAAAATTATTGCTGGTACTAAAATCGAATTTGGTTGTCGCTGCATTTTTAGGCCTCGTTAACCATGGTTGCTTAACATTGGGATGATCCTTCATAAGAAATTTTAGCCTTGAACCTCTTTTTGACCGGAACTGTGGATCGGTTACCGGAATGCCACTTGAATAATCTGGGAATCCGTACCATGCACCTTCTTTGATCTGCCAGATATTATCCTTTGCATTTGCTATGGGGCGGCTACCACGATCGTCATATGCATTGTCTGCAGCATAAAGCTGTCCATCAGGTCCCCATTGAACTCCAAATGGGTTTCTTAGTCCCCATGCATACATTTCCAGTCCTGTTCCATCAGTGTTCATTCTTAAGATGGTTCCACTTGCCTTTACTTCACCATTAACTGTTTTTGATTTTTCACCAAATGGCTGAAATGCCCGCGTTCTGACAAGCATTGATTTATTCTTATTTCTATTAAAAACACTTGTAACAGCATAGGCAACATCTTTCCAAAAACTTAATAGCCTTCCTTGTCTTGAAAGAACATTATTTGGTTGCGGAGTTAAAAAGCTTTCCCCTGTAAGCCTAATATTTTTTGCGGGGACATCATGAACATCCGGCCAAAGCAATAGCCAAACAAATGGGTAAGCGTTATCTAATCCAACAACTCCGGAATTAGTAGCAACTCCCTGCCCAAAATATATTTTTCCGTCAGGCCCTACTGTTAACTGATTATTATGATGATCGCCATAACTTGGAAGTTCTGTTACCAGGTCAGTAATATTTCCAGATCTATCCACAGATGAAATCTTTCCCCTATGAGAAACGAACAATTTGTTTTTGTACCATAATATATCATTGATCGGACCATTGAAACCATCTGCGAGTCTCGTTATTTGACCGCTACTTGTAATCTTTAAAATTTGTGCAGGAGCAAATGGATCTCCGTATACATACCCAGCTTCTGCCACATAAACATTTCCTGCTTCATCAAAATCTATACTTGTAGGCCATAACAGGTCTTTCATAAAGACCTCTACTTTATAACCTTGCGGAACCTGTGCAAAAGCCGCATCAGCAGGTGGGACTTTTGGTTGTTCCTTAGAATAAATTCCAATGGGAAATGAAGGTTTTGTAAGAGTGCAAGCTGAAAGAATAATTGCTATAAATAAAAAACTATATGCTTGTCTTACTATTTTTTTTAAAAGCATACCTGAGCAATAACTTTAAATAGAAAGCTATAGCATTTTAGCTGTTGCAAAAATTACACCCGGCAAGTGAAATTGTATAAGCGAAATTTGAAATTATAAAGTCAATTGATACCTTCTAATTTTTTGATAGGCCTTACTTCAATACGCGCATCGGCTTTATCTGAAAATACGGGATTTTTTCGGGCGATATCAACAGCCTCCTGCAAGTTATTGGCAGTAATAAGAAAGTATCCTGCAATTACTTCCTTTGTTTCATTAAATGGGCCATCTTTTAATTTTCCTTTAGTTGATGAAACTATAACTCCATCCATTTCCAGAGGCTGAGCAGACTTTAATTTGCCTTCTTTCATTAAATCACCTATGTAAGCTCCAACTCTTTGCAGGTGTTCCTGCTGTTCATTTTTTGGAAGCTTTTCCAGATGATCACCTTCAGTGTGAATCAGTAATAAATATTCCTGCATAATTTAAGGTTTATATACAAAGACAAATCAATAATCTGCAAGAGGGACATTTATAAATAAACTTTAAAAAAAAATTTACTCATTTATTCCACCAACTGTTTTAATAGGTCTTACTTCAATCCTTGCGCCTAATCCATCTTCAAATATGGGATTGGCTTTTGCAATGCGGATAGCTTCCTGCATGTTCTCGGCTATTATATGAAAATAGCCTGCGATTACTTCTTTGGTCTCATTATAAGGGCCATCTTTTAGTGAACCAGCTTCACCTGAAATTATTTCTCCTTCCATGGCAAGAGGTTGAGCACTCTTAATTATACCTTTATTAATTAGTCCTGAAATATAATTCATGCCTTTTTGAACATGGGCCTGCATTTCTTCAGGTGACATTTTCTGCCAGGGATCGCCTTCTGTTTTTACAAATAACATAAACTCTTTCATAATTCTATATTATTTAAGTTGTTGATAGACAAATGAGGGTTTAAAATAGGGACAGGGAATACGATCTTTTACCGGCAGGAGATCAGTTTTCTTTCTAACATTTCCTTTTCCACTTTTAAAGGAGAATATAATATTGCCTGTTCCAGGCATTCGGCTGCTTCTTTAGACTTTCCGGACTTCAGATAAAATTCTGCCAGGGTAGAATAAAATAAGTGGTAAGACTTTAAAGAAGGATTTTCCTGGATTTTGAGTAATTCATTAATTGCTTCTACTGGTCCGAATACATGAAATATAGCAACAGACCTATTCAACAAAACTAATGTTGAGCTATCTAATTTCAATAAATTATCATAAAGAGCAAGTATGCTTTCCCAATCTGTAGATTCAAAATCATGTGCTATGCAATGATAAGCGGAAATAGTGGCCAAAATGTGATAAACCGAAATGTCTTTATTAGTTGTGGATTTACCCAGGCAAAAGAAGCCTTTTTCAATTAATGCCTTGTCCCACAGAGCTCTATTTTGCTCTGCGAGGGTATGAATTTGTCCTTGAGTATTAAGACGGGCAGAAAACCTGGATGCATTTAAAGTCATGAGGGCCTGAAGGGCGTATACTTTCGATTTATTTTTTATAGCCGGATGCAGGATAATTATATCCGCGAGACGAATCGCTTCCTCACAAAGATCCTTCCTTATTAATATATCTCCTGAAGATGCATTGTAGCCTTCATTAAACAGGAGATATATAGTTTCCAGGACAGCTTCCAATCTGGAATCCAAGGAATCTGGTTCAGGAATGCCAAAAGGTTGTTTGGAATCCCTGATCTTTTGCCGGGACCTGACCAATTTTTTATTAATGGTATCTTCTGATGTAAAAAAAGCCCGTGCAATTTCAGAAATGCTGAAGCCGCAAAGGGTCTTTAAGGTTAATACAACCTGCGCATTTTTAGTAAGTAAAGTATTGCAGCAGGTAAACATCATACGAAGCTGATCATCAAGTATTTGCTTATTTGAATAAACTTCCTTTTCAAGTTCAGTCGAGTCAATTTCCCGCTGATTTAAAGTCTTCATTTCTTCTGCATATTTCCTTTTGTATTTATCACGGTTAAGGATATTAAAAGCTTTATTTCTTGCTACTTTATAAAGCCATGCTGTTTGATTATCAGGAACGCCATTATATGTCCAATCTTTAAGTGCTGTGAGCAATGAATCCTGGACAACATCTTCGGCAAGATCTAATTGATCCGGACCAAATAATCCTGTTAAAACGGAAACCAGCTTACCGTATT
>JBJMLT010000330.1:0-3055 GCA_045805165.1 Flavisolibacter sp. | reverse complement strand
TACAATGGATGATATTAAAAAGCTTCCAAAAACAGAAGAGGTTTTTGATTTTAAATGCATTGAAGGATGGAGTCAGCGAACCTGGTGGGGTGGCGTAAAATTTTCTGATTTTATAAAATATTATCATTTGGAAAGAGATGCTGATTTTAAATATGCAGGATTACGAACTCCTGATGGAGAATACTATGTCGGCATCGATAGGCCTGGCATAATGCATCCGCAAACATTACTTTGCTACGAAATGAATGGAAAGCCTCTGCCAATGAATCAGGGATATCCACTACGTCTGATCATACCTGTTAAATATGGGATCAAACATTTAAAAAGAATCGGGACTATTTATTTCAGCAATGAAAGACCACCAGACTACTGGGCAGAAAGAGGATATGATTATTATGCAGGACATTAGCACAAAGATTTTCTTTGTGCATTTTAGATTTACGATTTCAGATTTACGATTTCCTCTAATGCAATATTTCAAATTATTTTTATCAAACCTCAATGAAAGTTGTTTATTGGAGAAATATTTCTCTAAAGAAAATCGTAAATAGTAAACCGTAATTTGTAAATGGGATTACCAACCACTTGCCAGTACGTCCGCTAAATGCAAGGTCTTTAATTTGTATTGCTTATGGTCAATATAACCCTGTAAATGCATTAGACAGGATAGATCTGTAGAAATAAGGTATTCTGCATTAGTAGCGAGAGCATGATCTATTTTTTGTTCTGCCATTGCTATAGATATCGGCTCGAACTTTACAGCAAAAGTACCGCCGAACCCACAACAGGTCTCTACATCTTCGAGTTCGGTAATCTCGAGACCTTCAACATTTGTAAGTAAGGTTCTTGGTTCATTTTTGATGCTGCATTCTCTTAACCCGGCACAGGAATCATGATAAGTAGCCTTTCCATTTAAAACAGCACCAAAATTCAGGTAGTTTAATTTATTGACAAGAAAATCTGATAGTTCATAAATATGTTGCCCTATAGCTTTTACTTCATTATGTAAAGATGAATTTTCAAATAACGTATTATAATAATTGCGTACAAATCCTACGCAACTGGCACTAGGAGCTACAATAATTTCATTGCTGTTAAAATCTTTAAGGAATTTGGAACATACATCTCTGGCATCATCCCAGAATCCTGCATTAAAAGCAGGTTGCCCGCAACAAGTTTGGGCCGGATTATAAGCTACCTCACAACCTGCTTTTTCCAATACTTTAATAGTATTGAAAGCCGTTTCGGGATAGAGCTGATCTACAAAACAGGGAATGAATAGCTGAACTTTCATTTTAAACATTTTCCTTCCTTCAACTCCTTATTCAATAACATCATTTTTAGAGCAGTGAAGCCTGCTTCCTCTCCTTTATGTCCGTGAGATCCCCCAAGCCTTTCATGAGCTTGTTCAATACTATCTACCGTCAGCACACCGAAGATAACCGGTACATCAAGAATAAGATTTAATTGAGTAATTCCATTAGTTACGGATTGGCATACATATTCAAAATGCGGAGTGCCCCCACGAATTACACAACCTAAAGCAACGTAGGCTGAAACTTTATTACTATTATATGAGCATTGCCTGATAGCAAAAGGAATTTCAATGGCACCAGGTACAGTGATGGTTTTTGATTGAATATTATATTGTTGAAGCACTTTTTTACAGCCCATTTCCATTTCATCTATTATTTCTCCATTCCATTCAGTCTTAACTAAAACAACAAGGGCATCCTTTAGTTGGCGGATGCCCTCGATATTTTGAAATAGCTTGCTATTCGCTACGTCTGCCATTATTTTTTATTTATTCGGAATCATAAACTCCTGCATGAGCCAGAAACTTATCTGCTTCGAAGCCATATTGCGTATTAGGGTATTTCTTTTTAATCTCTTTATACAGATCAATAGCTTCCTTTTTATTTTTAAGGTTCCTTTCAGCAAAATAGGCAGCTAAAAAAAGATATTCGGAAGAATTAACATCATCCTCTTCAAATTCATGACCTGCTTTTTTATAACTGGTTAAAGCATCTTCATTTTTTCCCTGATTGGCATAAGCGTCGCCTAATAATTTATAAGCCCTCGCCTGAACCTGCTTTGCATCTGTCTTAAAGTCTTTCAGATATTTAACAGCTTTAGTATTGTCCCCTAATTTAAGATAGGATGCACCCGCATAATATTTTGCGAGATTACCGGCTTCTGTTCCACCATATTGACTTATAATTTTATCAAAGCCTGGAAATTGACCATCACCCTGCAGCGCCTGCCTTAAAGAATCTTTTTGAAAATAATCCTGTGCTTTAAAAATAGCATCATAGGCCTTCTGCTCTCTTGGCTCCTGATATAAATATTTAAAAGCCAGGTATCCGCCACCCAAAACTATTATAGCAGCACATATGGTTACAATAGTTTTGTTATACTTCGACCAGAAATCTTTCGCACGTTCTACCACAAGTTCATTTTCACTCTTGTGGTGCACTTGTTTTACTTCGGACATGAATTGTATGTTTGTTTTATATAGAAATTAATCAGTAATGAATGGATAATTCTGATCAGAATAAACATCCTTTAATACTTCATCGTCAGCCGGTATAGGAGATTCTTCTGCAAATTTCACACTTTCTGTAACTGCTTTATCTACTCTTTCATTGATCTGCTTGATCTCTTCCTCACTAGCAATCTTATTATCAAAAATAGTTTTTAGAAGGGCATTGATGGGGTCTTTATGCTTATATTCTTCTACTTCGTCCTTTGTGCGGTATTTCTGAGGATCACTAATGGAATGTCCTTTATACCTGTACGTTTTTATTTCCAATAATGTAGGACCGCCTTTTTCTCTAGCTCTTTTAACTGCCCTGCTAACGCCATCGTGAACCGTCTCTGCGCTCATACCATCAATAACATCTGCAGGCATTTCATAAGCATCGGCAAGCTTATAGATATCGGTAATGTTTGATGTTCTTTCAACAGATGTTCCCATTGCGTAATTATTATTCTCGCAAATAAATACAACAGGGAGTTTCCATAGCATGGCCAGATTGAATGTTTCATGCAATAT
>JBJMLT010000329.1:0-6722 GCA_045805165.1 Flavisolibacter sp. | reverse complement strand
TACATCTGCAAAATTTCAGGTTTGCTATATTTCAATTCAAGTTGGAAAGCCCTGAAGGCTTCAATGCATTTTGAGATGACCGTTCTTTTTCGTGGTGATAGGGCTCTTGCAACTTGCATACTTATTGTAGAAGCTCCGGATGTTCGTTTTAAATGAAGGGTGTTTACAATAGCCGCCCGGCCAATAGCGAGAAGATTAACTCCAGGATGATAGTAAAAGTATTTGTCCTCTTTAGCTATTATGGTTTTACTTAAAAGAGGAGAGATCTCATTCAATTCCGTCTTTATTCTCCATTTTTGATCCTTTGATAAGTAAGCATTGACAATTGAGCCATTATTGTCTGTAATTATAGTTGCGTATTCTATTTTGTCTGGTAAAGGGAAAAGAAAGTTCAGTACTAAGAATAAAGCTACTAATGCCACACTGACAATTACAATTCTTTTAACAAGCAATAATAAATTTTGCTTTGTAACTTTCTGTTGCAATCTTTTGAATCTATATGGATTCATCAAGTCTTCCCCCTTAGTGTCTTTTCGCTTACTAATATCTGCTTTTTATTCAGAAAAAGTAACTGGCAGCCTGCAAAGGATTGTGAAAGGTTTTTATATTGGTATGTAGTAACTCTTAGAGAATAAAGTATATACCTGTCTTTTAAGCCTTCTCCTTTCTAATGTCAATTCTATTGTCTATCTTTTTTTCAATTATCAACCAAAATTTATATGTGTTTCAAATGGATTAAAGCAACGTTTCCAATTATTGGAATAGTTGCTGTTTTTTTATACTCCTGCAGTAGAAACTATATTGCCCTTGATTACACTAATGCTAAAGGAGAAGTACCTCAACTTGGTAATCTTATTTTTAGATTTAATAAGCCACTTATTCCGGATTCTTTGGTCAATAACTGGGACTCTGTAAATTATATTTCTTTTTCTCCTTCAATAGCCGGGAAGTATCGTTGGAATAGTCCAGACGAATTGGTATTCTCTCCTTCAGAACCTTTATTACCAGCAACGGTCTATAGTGCTAAGCTGGGAAAAAATATATTGCATTTCAGTTCTTATAATGATATTAAAGAAGCTGAGAAAATAGAGTTTCACACTGCGCTTTTACAAATGACAGATGCGCAGGTAAGCTGGATTTCACAGGATGATAATATACGAACAGCAGTTCCGCAAATAAGTCTTCTATTTAATTATCCTGTCAAAATAGATGATATCAAAGAAAAGTTGGGAATTGAAGTGGAGGGAACTAAATCAGATTACTCAATACTAAATACAGGTACAAGCAGCGAAATTAATATCAGACTGAATTCATTTAAAGCTGAGGATAAAAATTCAGAAGTTCAACTACATATAGATAAAGGATTAAGACCCGAAAGAGGGCAGAATAGTACCACTGATGAATTTAAAACTACTTTGTCAATTCCTTCCCCATATGTTCTCAACATAAATAATGTAGAAACTGAACATGATGGAGAAGATGGTATTGTACGCATAAACACAAGTCAGCAATTATCCGAAGAAAACCTTTCTAAGTATATCACATTTTCTCCAAAAGTCAATTACACAGTAGAACTCACCGATATGGGTGTTATACTTCGTAGCGATAAATTTGATGCAACTACAAGCTATAGTTTCACCATTGCCCATGGATTACATGGAAAGATTGGTGGAATATTAAAGGAAGACTATAATGGAAGTGCAGTTTTTGGAGAACTAGAATCCGATATTAAGTTCACAAATAGCAAGGCTGTTTATTTATCAAAAAAAGGTGGAGGGAATATTGACGTGAGAATAACTAATACACCTAAGGTTAGACTTGTAATTTCCAAGATCTATGAAAATAACTTAGTAATAGCTGGCCGATTTGGTTATGAACCTAACGACAGAAATGTTCAGGCTGATAATGAATCTGAATCTTATGGTACAAGAGAAAATGAAGATAATTATAATTATAATGGCAATAATGATGCAGTATTAGGAGATATTATTTATTCGAAGGAAATTGACACGCGTTCCCTACCAAGATCCGGGAACGGTAGAATTTTAAATCTATCCCAATTTGAAGACCGGTTACCTGAAATGAAGGGAATATATCATGTTATGATTCGTTCCTCAAAAGATTATTGGGTAAGAGACAGCCGATTTATTTCTTATTCGGATATTGGCATTATAGCAAGGCAGGGACAAGATAAACTAGTTGTATTTGCTAATTCAATTAAATCGGCAACAGCATTAAGTGGAGTAACCATAAATGTATATGGCCAGAATAATCAATTAATAGGTACTTCCTCTTCTTCAGCTGATGGTGTTGCAGAAGTGCCCATCAGTTCCAAAGCATATCAGGGATTCAAGCCGGCTATGATCATTGCAAAAACGGCTGATGATTTTACCTATTTGCCATTTTCAACAACTAGGGTAAACACATCCCGATTTGATGTAGGTGGAAAGAGAAACAACACTACCGGTCTGGATGCCTTTATTTATCAGGAAAGGGATATTTATCGTCCTGGGGAAAAAATAAACTTTTCGGTTCTGGTAAGGGATAAGGCATGGAAGGTTCCTGGGGAAATTCCTGTTAAGATCAAGTTTCTATTGCCTACAGGAAAGGAACTAAAATCATTCCGTAAAACCTTAAATGACCAGGGAGCAACAGATGGTAATATAGAAATATCTACCGCAGCAATTACCGGAACATATACTCTGGAATTGTATAGTTCGAATGATGTATTGCTTGCAACTAAAAGCTTTATGATCGAAGAATTTGTGCCTGATCGCATTAAGATTACAGCAAAGCTGGACAAGCCTTTTTTAAAGCCATCGGAAAAGGCATCCTTACAAATTAATGCTGTTAATTTCTTTGGTCCTCCTGCTGCTAATAGAAATTATGAAGCAGAGATACAGGTACATCAAAAACAATTTAATTCAGTTAAATACCCTGGATTTGACTTTACATTGGCCAATCAAAAAGAATTTCATGATAAGGATGTAAAAGAAGGTAAAACAAATGAAGAAGGAAAAGCTATAATTAATTATACGGTACCATCTTTATATACTAATACCGGCTTGCTGGAAGCTGTATTTTATACTACAGTATTTGACGAAACGGGGCATCCTGTAAGCAGAAAAACCAGTTCTGATATTTTTACTCAAAATATATTCAACGGCATAAAAAACGACGGATATTATTATTATTCACTTAATCAACCGGTGAAGTTTGAATTGGTCTCACTGAATAAAGATGGAGATCCGGTTAGCGGCCCGGCGCAGGTTAAAGTTATTAAGCACGAATACAAAACAGTTTTGGCAAAAAGTGGGAGCTATTTCAGATATACATCCCAATTGCAGGATAAAGTAATGACGGATATGACTATTACTGTTGGAAATAGTACTTCGTATTCTTATATACCACGTTCGCCAGGGGAATATGAAGTTCGTATTTACAGGCCCGAAGCAAATTCTTATGTAAGTAAAAGTTTTTATAGTTATGGGGCTTGGGGAGATAATTCATCTTCTTTTGAAGTAAATACTGAAGGCCATATAGACATAGAATCAGATAAGAAATCATACCAAACCAATGAGAGTGTGAAAGTTCTTTTTAAAGCCCCTTTCAATGGTCGCATGCTGGTAACAGTGGAAACAGACCACATCCTTTCTTATCAATATGTTGAGGTAGTAAAGCGAACAGCAAGTGTTGATTTGCCTTTGAATAGTAACTGTGTGCCTAATGTATATATTACGGCAACTCTAATTAAACCTCATGAAGTATCAGATATTCCATTAACAGTTGCCCATGGTTTTCAAAATATTAAAATAGAAGATATCAATAGAAAAATACCAGTAGAAATTACAGCTCAACATACAATTCGATCAAAAACACACCAGAAGATTTCTGTATGGGCTATTCCGGGAAGTTATGTAACGCTAGCAGCCGTTGATAATGGAGTATTGCAGGTAAGTGATTTTAAAACTCCTGATCCTTACGGTTACTATTATCAGAAAAAGGCGCTAGAGGTGACCTCATATGACATGTATCCTTTACTTTTTCCTGAATTAAGAGCAAGATTGAGCAGCACGGGAGGGGATGGTGATATTAGTCTTGAAAAACGCATCAATCCTATGCCTGCAAAAAGAATTAAAATTATGTCGTATTGGAGTGGGTTACAAAAGGCGAATAGCAATGGCATTGCAGAATTTGAATTTGATGTTCCGCAATTCAGTGGAGAAATCAGATTAATGGCTGTAGCGTTTAAAGACGAGAAATTTGGATCATCAGAAAGCACAACCACAGTAGCAGATCCTTTAGTACTTAATGCAGGTTTGCCAAGATTTATAAGTCCAGGAGATACTGTTCTAATCCCTGTCAATATATCAAATACTTCAAGCCATTCAGCAAGTGGTAAAGCTACTATTCATGTTTCAGGTCCATTAAAAATAATTGGCAATAATTCTCAAAATGTATCAATAAATGCAGGTACAGAATCAATCGCAACATTTCAGGTGGCTGCAGATCCATCTATAGGTGTAGCAAATATTAAAATAAATGTTTCGGCTTTGGGTGAGGAGTTCTCAGATGAAACAGAAATTTCTATCAGGCCTCCATCTACATTACAGAAAGTATCTGGAAGTGGTTCAGTTTTGGCGGGATCGCCTCAACATATAACTATTCCTCAAGGAGATTTTATCAGTTCAAGTTTTAAATATGAATTGATAGTAAGCAGATCTCCTGTTACTGAAATTGCAGACCAGTTGAGGTATCTGGTACAATATCCTTATGGATGTACGGAACAAACTGTTTCGGCAGCATTCCCTCAATTATATTATGGAGACTTTGCCGACGCTATGGGATTGAACAGTGGTTTAAAGCAATCTGCAAACCAAAATGTGCTGGAAGCTATCAGGAAAATAAAAATGCGTCAGTTATATTCAGGCGCTGTCACTCTATGGGATAATGAAGGAACTGAGGATTGGTGGGCCACCATTTACGCTGCTCATTTTTTATTGGAAGCAAGGAAAGCAGGGTTTGATGTAGATAACAGTTTGATAGAAACCATGTTGTCGTATCTGTCAAACAAGTTAAAAACAAAACAAACTATTAATTACTATTATAACAGGGATCAGGAAAAGAAGATCGCACCAAAAGAAGTAGCTTATAGTTTATATGTCTTATCAGTAGCTGGCAGAGCGCAGGTTTCTACAATGAATTATTATAGATCTAATGTGAATCTTCTCGCATTAGATAGTAAATATCTACTATCTGCAGCTTTTGCAGCATCTGGTGATAAGCGTTCATTTAATGAAATGCTACCATCTGCATTCCAGGGAGAAGAATCTGTTCAACAGACAGGAGGAAGCTATTATAGTGCCTTAAGAGATGAATCTATCTCATTGAATTCACTTATAGATGTAGATCCAGGAAATAATCAGATTCCTGTTATGGCCAGGCATGTAGCGGAACGATTAAAAACGGATCGTTGGTTGAATACTCAGGAAAGGGCATTTTCATTTTTAGCATTAGGAAAGTTAGCCAGGGCCTCTGGTACCCATGCTTCGGGAGAAATAAAGGTGAATGGTAAAATTATTGGCGAAGTAAATAATAAAGATTGGAAAGGAACAAGTAATGGAATAAAATCAAATACTGTTGAAATTGTAGCAAATGGAACAGGCAGACTCTATTATAATTGGGTAGCTGAAGGTATAAGTAGTAACGGTAATTATAAAGAGGAAGATAATTTTATTAAAGTACGTCGTCAATTCTTTGATCGTTTCGGAAGAGCAATCTATGAAAATACATTTAAGCAGAATGATCTAATAATAGTGGAGCTTACTCTTGATAAGGCGTTTAATGGTCCAATACAAAATATTGTTATAACGGATCTTTTGCCTGCTGGATTTGAGATTGAGAACCCACGTACTAAAGAGCTTCCTGGAATGGATTGGATAAAGGGTGCTTCAGATCCAACTGCAATGGATATAAGGGATGACAGGATCAACCTATTTGTAAATTCGTATTCACCGAAACAAAAATATTATTATGCAGTAAGAGCAGTATCTTCTGGTCAATTTAAACAAGGACCGGTAAGTGCAGATGCAATGTATAATGGTGAAATACACTCTTATCATGGCGCGCAAACTATCAAGGTAGTTAATTAGCTAATTAGCAAATTATGCCAAAGCATATTGCCATCGTCTGCAATCCTACTTCTGCAAAAGCAGTGCGGATTGCAGATGATATTTCTGTTCTTTTATCTGGAATGGATATTCAACATTTCTTATTTATTGAGCAATGGCCGGACAAATGGGATCAGATTACAGATGTTTGGATTGTTGGAGGAGATGGTACTCTTAATTACTTTATTAACAAATATCCTAACATTCAGCTGCCCTTATCCATTTTTGCAGGAGGCACTGGTAATGATTTTCATTGGATGCTTTACGGACAAATGAAAGCAGAAAGCCAGGTTGAATTGTTGCTTATTAACCAACCTCAATGGTTAGACGCAGGCATATGCAATAATAAATTATTCTTAAATGGTGCAGGGATTGGTTTTGACGGATCTATTGTTCATGATTTAGTTAACAAATCAAAATGGATGGGGAAGGCAACTTATTACCTATCTATATTAAAAAACATTTCAGGATATAATGAACAAACCTGTGAATTGCAATTCACAAATGAATTGGTTAAACAAAAATGTTTTATGATAAGCGCAGCGAATGCAG
>JBJMLT010000328.1:0-4458 GCA_045805165.1 Flavisolibacter sp. | reverse complement strand
ATGTTATCCTGTTCTTTTTGGAAAAATCAAAAGGCTTACGTATCAGTTCATTATCCTTAATATATCCAATGCCAAGATAATTGGAACGCTGCTGGTATTCCATTTTACTTTCTTCCAATGGCTTGGAAAAAATTATCCTGGAATTAGAATCGTAGAAAATAACGGGATTCGTATGTCTGTTCTGATCTTCCGACAAGCTTATGTTTAACCGGTGAACAATTTGTGTACTATCAAATCCTAACTTATGAAGTCTGCCGTTTATATATTCCTGTCCCAAAAATTCATACAAACGATTAAATGCATTATTATCACTAACCAAAAAAATCTTTTTAATATACATTTCAATAGTAGGTCTGCCATCTGAAGCATCGGGATCGTTATAAGTCTTAGACTGACCAGTCCAGCCAGATTCAGTGATCATGGTTGTGGCCCTATTCAAACCTCTGATCTTTAGCTCATGTAATTTTTGTAAGCTTAAAATTGAAACAGGCAATTTGACTGTTGACGCCGGATAAAAATACTGATCCGGTTCGATGTTATAATAATAGTTTGTGAATACTGGCCTATTGTTAGCTTTTCTATCTATCCTGGTATAAATAATTTTAATATGCCATTTATTGTTGTTTTTGATTAGCGTATCGAAGTATTCCGGATAGCGGCTTAAAAGATCAGCAAGAAAAACATCTTTAATCCCTGGCTTGAATTTTCCGGTTTTTAATTCTGAAGCAGGCGTGAGCGGTTTCTTAAAAAAGGTACATCCAGTAAATAAAAAGCAGATCGTTAAACCTAAAATGATCAGGTAATTTTTAGTTATAAAACTTAAAGAATAGCTAAATGCCTTTAAACAGGCCTTTTCGGGCGATGAAAGGGTCATAATTAAAGACTGAATTTAAGGTGAAAAAACTATCTTTGCCCACTCTTAAAAAAACCGTGTATGCAATTAAAAGGCCTGATCCGCTTTTTTACAATTCTTCTTATCCTTTATTCTATTTACGAGCTGTCATTTACCTGGGCTGTTCGCAGTCATGAAAACAAAATGCAGGCGAAAGCTAAACAATATGTGAAGCTTAACTATTCTACTGCTGACAGTGCCACTAAAGCTCAGGCTTTTGAATCTCGTTTAAAAAGACTTCTCGACAGCACAAAAGATGTTACTGTTCATTATGGATTTACTGGTCCTATTAGTTATGAAAAAGCAAAAAATGAGGAACTGAATTTAGGATTGGATCTCCAGGGTGGAATAAATGTTACCATGGAAGTGGAACTTTCAGGACTTTTAAGGGCGCTTGCAAATAACTCAAAAGACCCGATATTTTTAAAAGCTTTGGAGAATGCCAATATTCGTAAGGCTAACAGCGGTGCAGATTTTATTACCATTTTTGTTGAAGAATATAAGAAATTAAATCCTACAGGAAGGCTGGCTGCGTTGTTTGCAGCATCAAATCCAGATAGGATTAAAGTTACCGATACTGATGAAAAAGTAATTTCTGAGCTAAGAAAATCGTCTTTTGACGCTTTTGACAATACCTATCGCGTTCTTCATAATCGTATAGACCAGTTTGGTGTTGCTCAACCTAATATTAATCCAGACAGAAGCAGAGGAATTATAACTGTAGAATTGCCTGGGATACAGGATCCTGAAAGAGTGCGAAAATATTTACAATCATCAGCGAATCTTCAATTCTGGGAAGTTTATAAAATGGATGAACTTCAAAATTCATGGATATCGGCTGATAAGGATTATGATGCTTATGTGAATGGCACGAAGACCGCGACTAACGATACTTCAAGTCACAGTTCATCAGATACTTCGAAAAATAACAGTTCTGCGGCAGCAAATACAAATAAAAAAGACAGTATAGCTCAAAAGCTAAATCAGAGATCATTAATCAAAGATTTCTTTCATTTTGAAAAAAATGATCCCAGTCCACTTGTAGCTGTTAAAGATACTGCCGCTTTCAGGGAAGTATTGAATGCCCCTATAATCCGCAAAGATTTTCCAGCAGATGCAAGATTTGATTATGGTATTGCACCCAGAGATGCAAATAACAGACAGATAAAATATGTTCCGATTTACGTTCTACGCACAAAGGGCAGTGACAAGGCTCCAATAGAAGGAGATGTAATTGCTACTGCGGGCCAAACTTATGATCCTGTAACCGGCAGGCCAACTGTAACAATGGATATGAAAACAGCCGGAGCCCATGCCTGGGAAAATATGACTGATATTAGTTACAAAGAAACAAGGCCTATTGCAATTGTACTTGATGATATCGTTTATTCTGCACCTATTGCACACCAGGGTAAAATATCCGGGGGACGAACTGAAATATCGGGAGGATTTACCGTAGAGGAAGCGCAAGACCTTGCAAATATTTTAAAAGGAGGACAACTATCTGCCCCAGCTAAAATTGTAGCTGAACAAGTTGTAGGTCCAACTTTAGGTAAAAATGCCGTAAGGGGTGGGTTACTGGCATTTGGTATTTCGTTTGTTGTGATCTTCCTTCTTATGCTGATTTATTACAATTCAGCAGGATGGATAGCTAACATTGCACTTGTACTGAACTTGTTATTTACCATAGGAGTATTAACAGGATTGGGAGCTACTCTAACCGCTCCAGGTATTGCAGGTCTGGTATTAACGATAGGTATGGCCGTGGATACGAATGTAATTATTTACGAGCGTATAAAGGAGGAACTTACAAAGGGGAAAGGCTATATACCCGCTGTAAACGAAGGCTATAGAAGATCGTTACCACCTGTACTTGATGCTCACGTAACTACCTTGCTTACTGCGATCATTCTTTTCTCTTTTGGATTGGGTCCGGTTAAAGGATTTGCCACGACCCAGATCATTGGTATATTATTATCCCTTTTCTGTGGAATTTTAGTTAGCCGCTGGGTTACTAACTGGTTCACAAACAAACAACGTCACCTTGAATATTTTACTCCTATTTCAAGAAGAATATTCAAACATGGTAATTTTAAATTTATTGAATACAGAAAGATAGCCTATGTGATCTCATTCATTGTTCTGGGTTTGGGAATAGGATCTATATTCAATGGATTTGATGAGGGCGTTGAATTTAAGGGAGGGCGCAGTTATATTGTTCACTTTGACAATGTAGTTAGTAATAATACAGAAGCAATTTCACGCGATCTTACAAAAGTTTTTGGAGAAGCACCAGTTATTAAAACTATCGGAAATAATTATCAACTTGATATAACTACTACCTACCAGATAGGCAATACCAGTTCTTCCGTAGATTCTCTTGTGGAGACAAGATTAATGCAAGGATTGCACAATTACTTACCTGCGGGACTATCATTTCAGCAGTTTGACAAAAAATATAAGATAGGTTCAACAACAGTATTGCCTACCATTTCTGATGATCTGAAAAGGGGTGCAAAATGGGCTACATTCTGGTCGCTTTTGATCATAGCCCTATATATATTTATGCGATTTAGGGACTGGAGGTATTCTTTAGGAACTATTGTAGCATTATTACATGACGTACTGGTTACCCTTGCAGTATTTTCTTTCCTAAGGACAGTTGTACCTTTCCCACTCGAGCTTGATCAGCATTTTATTGCAGCGGTATTGACCGTTATTGGTTTTTCGATGAATGATACTGTAATTGTATTTGACAGAATCAGGGAATACAGCCGTCAAATGACAGGAGCTACCAAAGAAACAATCATTAATAAAGCTATTAATGATACTCTGAGCCGAACAATAATGACTTCTTTAACGGTATTCTTAACTATTCTAATCCTTTTCCTGGTGGGCGGAGAAGTAACGAAAGGATTTGCATTTGCGATGCTTATTGGAGTAATAACAGGAACTTATTCTTCTGTTTTCGTAGCTGCTCCGATTCTTGTTGATCTGGGTGGTAAAAAAGCTCTTGGTTCCGATCCTACTGCAGTAAAATTGGATAAGGGTCAAGTAAAGAACAAGCCAGTTGTTGCCAAGCATTAGTAAAATATGACAATTACCAACGTGTCTATTTGAAAATGAGAATTAGCAAATAATGTTATATAAATAATAGTTAGAGGGAAAAGAGTCTTTAGTAAAGATTCTTTTCCCTTTATTTTTGTTGAATAAGAAATAGAAATGGATGTAAGTAATATAAGTTTAATAGTTTCAGTCGTTGCTTTTTTAATTTCAATATTTGTTTTTTTCAGGCTAAGGGAATCGAAAACGGAGGGCGTTGAAGACGATAGCTTCTCTACACGCCCATTGCAGCTGCAAGCTTATGAACGACTTGTTCTTTTATGCGAGCGTATTGCTTTACCTAACCTTATTAGCAGGGTTAGCCAGCCAGGATTATCGGCAAGGGAAATGCAAGTGTTCCTGATCGAAACAATAAAACAGGAATATGAGTATAATGCCTCACAACAAATATATGTAAGTACGATAGCCTGGGATGCAGTTCGTAATCTTCGTGATCAAAATAT
>JBJMLT010000327.1:0-8434 GCA_045805165.1 Flavisolibacter sp. | reverse complement strand
TCTTTTTTGTCCAAATGCGATCAATAATACATTTTTCCATCTTCTCGCATCCGGAGCAATTGTTTCATCCCTCCCAAGCAGGATATTTCTTCTAATGAACTTTATTTTCTTTGCAAATATCCATACAGCAGTTGCTGTTAGAAGTATAAATAAAATTTGTTGTGCCAACTGCATAATAGATGCTAATTTAAGCCCTGTAAAAATAACAGTTCGAAATGGAAACAGTACAATCAAAAAATTGTGTTCTGGATAGAAATGCAATAGACAGGAAAATAAAACGAATGGCTTTGCAAGTTGCTGAGCATAATATTGATGAAAAAGAAATAGTGATTGCCGGTATTGAAGGAAATGGTGAAGTAGTATCAAAGTGTCTTATACAGGAGTTGCAAAAGATCTCAACTGTAAATATTGAATATATGGTGATACGACTGAATAAAAAAAACCCTATCGATGTAGTTCTCGAGCCTTCCATCAATACCGACAATAAAACAGTTTTATTGGTAGATGATGTAGCTAATACTGGTAAAACCTTATTATACGCATTAAAGCCATTTTTAAATGTGCATCCTAAGAAAATTCAAACGCTTGTACTCGTTGAACGAAGCCACAAGCTATTTCCTGTTCAGACAGATTATACCGGACTTTCTATTAGCACTACTTTGCAGGAACATATTATAGTAGAATCAAATAATGGTACTTTAACCGGAGCCTGGCTGTTTTAATCTTTTCACGATACGTTGTTCACGGTTTACCACCTGCAATTACATAAAGACAAAAGATAAAAGTCAAGAGCAAAAAGTTAAGTTTGTACCATCAAATTTCAAATCTCAAATCTCAAATAGATTTTATGGAAGCAACGATCCAAAAAAACGTAGAAAAGTGGCTCGATGGCAATTTTGATGAAGATATTAAGAGGCAGATACAGGAATTAAAAAAGAATAATTCCGATGAGCTGGCAGATGCTTTTTATAGAAATCTTGAATTTGGAACAGGAGGATTACGCGGATTGATGGGTCCAGGCACCAACCGTATGAATAAATATACAGTGGGTATGGCAACACAAGGTTATGCCAATTATTTAAAGCAAAGCTTTCCGGATAAACAGGTAAAAGTTGCAATTGCACATGATAGTCGCAACAATAGCCGCTTCTTCGCAGAAACAGCAGCTAATGTATTTGCAGCTAATGATATTAAAGTATTTCTATTTGAAGATCTTCGCCCAACTCCCGAGCTTTCTTTCACTATTAGAAAATTAGGTTGTCAGGGTGGTGTTGTATGTACTGCTTCCCATAATCCAAAAGAATATAATGGATATAAAGCCTATTGGGATGATGGAGGACAGCTTGTTCCCCCTCATGATAAGAATGTAATGAAAGAAGTAGAAAAAATACATGATGTAAAAGATGTAAAATGGTCGGGCAATAAAGAAAACATCACCATTATCGGGAAAGAAATGGATAATGAATATATTCAAATGGCTAAAAGCCTCAGTGTCTACCCCGAAGTGATACAGAAGGAGAAAGACTTGAAAATTGTTTACACACCTATTCATGGAACTGGTATTATGCTCGTACCCCAGGTTTTAAAAGCATTTGGATTTGAGAACTTACATATAGTAGATGAACAGGCTACTCCAAATGGCAACTTTCCTACAGTAGTATATCCAAATCCTGAAGAAAGCGAAGCAATGAGCATAGGATTAAAGAAAGCTAAAGAGCTTGATGCTGATATACTATTGGGAACTGATCCTGATGCTGACAGAGTTGGTATTGGTATAAAAGACAATAAAGGGAACTGGCTATTAATGAATGGTAATCAGACAGCTGTTCTTGCATTTAATTATATGATCGAAAGCAGAAAAGCGAAGGGAATTGCCAAACCCAATGATTTTGTTGTTAAAACGATCGTAACCACTGATATGATAGATAAGATCGCATCTGCGAGCGGAGTTAAATGCTATAATGTATTAACAGGCTTCAAATGGATCGCTGAACTGATTAAGGAAAAAGAAAATACGGAGAACTATGTTATCGGTGGTGAGGAAAGCTATGGCTTAATGATAGGATCTCAATTGCGGGATAAAGATGCGGTATCTGCTGTAGCTCTTTTATGTGAAATGGCAGCTTATGAAAAAAACAAAGGAAGAAGCTTATATGAGAAGCTTTTGGATCTGTATAAACAATTCGGTTATTTCCAGGAAGATCTGATCTCTATTACCAGGAAGGGAATGAATGGACAACAAGAGATTGCTGATATGATGGAGCAATTCAGGAAGAATCCTCCAAAAGAATTATCTGGTAGTAAAGTAGTTGAATTATTAGATTATCAGAAGCAGGTAAAAACAAATCTAACTACAGGAAAAACAGAAACGATTCAATTACCTAAATCAAACGTTTTGCAATTCATATTGGAAGATGGAAGTAAAATAAGTGCCCGCCCCTCAGGCACAGAGCCAAAGATCAAATTCTATTTTAGTGTAAACACTCAATTAAAATCATTAGAGGATTTTGAAAATGCCAGAGATAAAATGAAAGGTAGGATCAAAAGCATAATTGATGAATTAAAGCTGAAATAGTGAGGATTCCAATTTGATGAACTTGCAAGACATTGTAATATGCGATGAGTAAATTGAATTAATTTGATCTCTCATTCTCTACAAAAATTTTATGTTTTCCATTTATATTTAGAGCTTTTGTTATTCCTTTATATTTTTTATACAAATGAATATCAACCTTATTTGCTTTTATAAATTTTATATATCCTAAATAGAAAGAAGAATCTAAACTCTCGTAAGAATTAAATTTATCTATTTTTAGCTGATCAGAAGTAATCTGTCCTTTAATATTAGGGATTTCAATGCTATAAGAATCTTCATTTCTATAAAATCCACATGGACCAATAGTAGGTATTAAACTGGTATAATGCCTGAGATATAAAGTAGCGGAATTATCTGGCTTTCTATAAAGGATTTGTCTATGTTCTGTTTCACAACTAATAAATAATATCGAAATTAAAATCTTAAAGTATATTAAGAATAAACTTGTTATCCTTTTCATAGGACGTAAATAAATTAAAATCAATATTCTCTTTTCTTAGATAAACTAAGCATAATTGCTTTATTATACTTAGGCAGTTATCACATTCTTCAATTCTACTTTTCTGTTCCGTAGATCAATACCACCTTCAAGAATGGATTTAAGATTAGTTAGATAGAAATTCCAGCCTTTTGAACACCCGATATAATAATTTATTTGAGATTCAGGATCGGTAGGAATGTCACTTTGCACCAACTCCACTATATTTTCATCCAATTCATTTTTAAAGGAGACTGTTACAATGCCAGCTTTACCAAAAATGAAACTAAAAGAATGATCGTTAATATCTAATATAGTTCCACTTTCCACTGCATTATCCGGATATCCATACCAAAGCCACTTGTAGGTATCCCCTTTTTCAATGGTACTGTAGCTACTTCTTTTGCTGCCTTCTTTTGTATTGAAAATAGCGCTACGTAAGAACCACGACTCTAAACCCTGTTGAGTGGTCCAGGCTTGATAGATATCTTTACTTTTTGCGTTTATTGGGATTCGGAGCATGAACCTGCTCCAGTCATGAGTGGTCATACAGTTAATTTTGATTGATGGTTCAAAGTTATACTCTTAAATAGAACCACCAATCAATTAACTGCTTTTGATCAGGTTTGAGAAAATAAAGCTTACGCTTTGTTCACCTTGTAAATTACAATTAAAGTTGCTACAGCCAGGGTTAGTCCAAGATCAACTAATTCCTGCTTACGCGTTTTGCTGTTAGTTTGACTTGCAGACATTGACAGCATTCTCATAGAAGAAACTTCTATAAGCTTTCTTAATAGATTCATAGGGTTTGGTTGTTTTCCGGGATTAAAAATTAAAAACCAGTGACAAGATACTATCCGGTTGGCGTAACCGCAAGTTATAGGCCCTTTATTTAGACGTATATATTTATAAATGATTGATTATTAAATATTTAAGAGTGGTATTGCAGGGGTCTCAAAATGACTGTTTCGAATTAAAAATTATAACCGGTTTTTTCAGTAAAAACTAGTATAAAAAGTCGGCTTTATTCACTGCCAACCTATTTCCTTCTTTTTCATTTTACATTTTCAATTTTACATTATCCAAACCCTATCTTTGCCGTCCATTAAAAATTTAACTAATACTGCAATGAAATGATCGATACAGCAACTTAATAAAAGCTGATCGATTGTTCCATTTGATCAAAAAACAAAAAAGCAAATGAATTCTTATGTGTATCTGGTTCCAGTAATGGGATTAATTGGCTTGCTCTACACAATCTGGAAGTTCTTTTGGGTAAGTAAACAGGATGCTGGAACTGATCGGATGAAAGAGATCAGTACCTATATAGCTGAAGGGGCTATGGCATTCTTAAGGGCTGAATGGAAGATTCTTTTCTATTTCGGAATTATCGTTGCCTGTCTTCTCGCATTTATGGGAAGCCGTAACCCCGAATCAAATTGGTCCATTGCAGTTGCATTTGTAATTGGCGCCTTCTTTAGTGCTTTAGCCGGATATATTGGAATGCGTGTAGCCACAAGGGCTAATGTACGAACGGCTCATGCAGCCAGAACTAGTCTGGCGCAGGCTCTTAAGGTTTCCTTTACCGGTGGATCGGTAATGGGAATGGGAGTAGCTGGATTAGCAGTATTAGGATTAGGAGGATTATTTATTGTATTAATTAAAATATTTGCTCCAGATGCTTTTGCAACCAGCGCGGAAGTAACAAGAGCCATTGAAGTTTTAACTGGTTTTTCTTTAGGAGCTGAGAGCATTGCTCTTTTCGCTCGTGTCGGTGGAGGAATTTATACCAAAGCCGCGGACGTGGGTGCAGACCTGGTAGGAAAAGTTGAAGCAGGCATACCAGAAGATGATCCTCGTAATCCTGCAACAATAGCTGATAATGTAGGAGATAATGTAGGAGATGTTGCAGGAATGGGAGCCGACCTTTTTGGATCTTATGTAGCAACAGTATTAGCTACAATAGTTCTGGGCCATGAAGTAACTAATGGATCGAAAGGTGCCTTATCGGATGGATATAATGGTTTCTCTCCTATCCTGCTTCCCATGCTTATCGCTGGAGTAGGAATTTTGTTCTCAATAATAGGTACATTCTTCGTAAGGATCAGCGAGAACGCAGCTATCAGTACATCGGTTGTACAAAAAGCACTGAATATGGGTAATTGGGGAAGTATTATACTTACTGCTATTGCATCTTACTTCCTTGTTATGTGGATACTTCCGGATGGTGATATGTATTTGCGTGGATTCAGATTCACTAAATTGGATGTATTTGGATCTATTGCAGTGGGACTGGTAGTTGGAACTCTTATGAGTATTATTACTGAATATTATACCGCAATGGGTAAGCGCCCGGTTCTCACTATTGTTCGTCAATCAGGAACTGGTCATGCTACTAATGTAATCGGAGGACTTGCTGTGGGAATGGAATCTACCCTTTTGCCAATATTGGTTTTAGCCGGTGGTATATATGGGTCTTATTATTTTGCAGGTTTATATGGAGTTGCCATTGCAGCTGCTGGTATGATGGCTACTACTGCCATGCAACTGGCAATAGATGCTTTTGGTCCAATAGCCGATAATGCCGGTGGTATTGCTGAGATGAGCGAGCTTCCAAAAGATGTTCGTGAAAAAACGGATACATTGGATGCAGTAGGAAATACAACTGCAGCAACAGGTAAAGGTTTTGCGATCGCTTCTGCTGCTCTTACTGCATTAGCACTTTTTGCCGCATTTGTCGGAGTTGTTGGAATTCATGGAATTGATATTTATAAAGCAGATGTACTGGCCTCGCTTTTTGTGGGAGGCATGATACCATTTATATTTTCATCTCTGGCTATTCAGGCTGTAGGTAAAGCTGCTATGTCAATGGTTGAAGAGGTACGTCGGCAGTTCCGGGATATTCCAGGCATTATGGAAGGAAAAGGCAAACCTGAATACGATAAGTGTGTTGCTATTTCTACTGAAGCTTCCATTAAAAAGATGCTGGCACCAGGAGCCATTGCTCTTATATCTCCTTTAATTATAGGATTTTTATTAGGTCCGGAAGCCCTTGGAGGTTTCCTGGCCGGAGCAACCGTAAGCGGCGTGCTAATGGGAATGTTCCAGAACAATGCAGGAGGCGCATGGGATAATGCGAAGAAAAGTTTTGAAAAAGGAGTAGATATTAATGGGACTAAGTTCTACAAAGGTTCAGAGCCCCATAAAGCATCTGTTACAGGAGATACTGTAGGAGATCCTTTTAAAGATACTTCCGGCCCTTCCATGAATATCCTTATAAAGCTGATGTCTATAGTATCCCTTGTTATAGCGCCAACTTTAGCAGCAAAATTTCATACTAAAAATAATCGGATAGCTAATGCAGCGAATGCTAATTCCATAATGTCTAATTCATTGGCCGTTTCCAAACAAAACAATTCCAATACATTTTATTTAAGATAGTTCTGCTTTGTGAGAGACAAAAAAAGGTTCCCCCTGTATAATACAGGGGGGCTTTTTATTTATGCCACTTCCATTGTAACATTTATGAACGGTAATTGTATCAAAACCGCACGAATCTAATTAATGAATTTTTTTTAATTATTTGATTAACAGCTTATTAATCAACTGGTATTTTGTTTGAGCCATTGGCATCACCTGTTCATTGTATTGATCTTTTTATAAGTAAACTATGTTTAGGAATTATTTGAAAGTAGCCATACGAAACCTTTTAAAGCAAAAGGGGCTTTCTTTCATTAATATATTGGGTCTTTCAGTCGGTTTAGCATGCTTTAGCTTATTCATGCTTTATGCATTGAATGAATTTACCTTTGACAGCTTTCACAAGAATTCAAAACAAATATTCAGAGTATACGAATGGAATGAAGCTAAAGAAGGAGAGCCGGCTGCAGGTATGTCCTACAATCCAATGCCTCTCGGCCCTGCTATGAAGGCAGATTTTTCTGATGTTGAAAATTACGTGCGTTTTAAAGAGACGTGGGGAGAAAGCTTCGTTAAGTTAGATAATAAAATAAGCAGGGAAGAAATATCATTTGCAGATCCTTCTTTCTTTTCTGTTTTTTCTTTCAAACTTAAAGAAGGCAATAATTCGCACGTATTAAAAGAACCTAATAACATTATACTAACTGAATCAACTGCTCAAAAACTATTTGGGAAAGAAGATGCTGTTGGCAAAACAATACAAATAAAAATATTTGACAAATTTGAACCGTTTGTCGTTACTGGCATATCTGAAAACATACCCTCTAATTCTTCCATACAATATAAGATTCTGGCCAATTTTAAATATTTGGAAATTAGTCAATCTCAAAAAGACAAATTAAATAACTGGCACCAGATCTCAATTCAAACTTTCGTGGAATTGAAAGCTGGCAGCACATTACCATTTGACGAAAACAGATTAATTGCATTTCGTAAAAAGTATTATCCTGATGAAGAAGCCAAATCAAGAGCTGATGGGTGGACAGGCAAAGGGCCGAGAAATAAATACAGGTTACAACCGATCCAAAATATCCATACAAATACAAGGATCTATGGAGGAACTATTCCGCCTGTTGATCCTAAAACTATCTGGATACTTCTTTCTATTGCAACGGGAGTTTTATTAATTGCCTGCATTAATTTTACCACTCTTTCCATTGGCCGTTCCGCCGGAAGATCAAAAGAAATAGGAGTTCGTAAAGTAATTGGAGGAACTAAAAAAACTCTGATATTTCAATTCCTGATGGAATCATTTGTACTCGCCGCCATATCTTGCTTTCTTGGCTTGTTACTAGCCAATTTACTATTACCTTATTTTAATAATTTATCCGGAAGAGAATTAGTTTTTTCATTAACACAGTTTCCTCAACTTACATGGCTTGTTTTATTGCTTGTGCTAATTGCTGCTTTACTTGCCGGAGCATATCCTGCAATAATATTATCAGGATTTAAACCAGTTGAAGTCCTGAAAATGAAAATAAAATTGGCTGGCTCTAATTTCTTTACTAAATCTCTTGTTACTATTCAATTTATTGTTTCTGCAGCCCTTATTATTTCCACATTGGTTATACTTAACCAATTGCATTTTATGCAATCTAAAAATCCTGGATTCAATAAGGAGAATGTATTGGTAATTGACGCTTCAGGATTGGAAAATACTAAAAGGCTATATGGTTTACTAAAGACAAAGCTAAATAGTGTTCCTGGAATAATAGGTACTGCAAGTGCAGAATTAAGCATAGGTGAAGGTGAGGGATGGAGTGAGAGCGGATTTAAATACAATGGAAAAGACAGATTGGTATATGAATTTTTCATTGATCACGATTATATGAATGTTCTCGGAATGAAACTCATTGCAGGCAGAAATTTTGATCTTTCCT
>JBJMLT010000326.1:0-4920 GCA_045805165.1 Flavisolibacter sp. | reverse complement strand
TCGAAAGTGGATATAAAAGAATGGCTATTAGTAATGCAAAAAATAAAGGAATAAATAATACTTGGCCAAGGTGAAGAATAAACAGAATTAAAACGAAAGCATGTAAGGTTAAAGCTATCCTTGCATAAAATGCCAGCTTGCCATTATCACCAGATCTTTGCATAAGTCAAAGATTAGGAATTTTTAAATTACAACCTGTATTATCTCTTACGCTTCCTTTTATGGTTGTTCAGTGGCTAAGGTTAATTTAAAACACCTTTCTTATATTCTTTGTATCTTAAGCCTGCTAACAATATGCTTATGTTTTCTACAGCCACTTTTAAGACCGAATCGATATCCAGACCTGTCCGGTCTCTTACAACTCCTGCCATTCGTGTTACTTCAATAGACGTTTATCGGGGATTTGTCATGCTGCTTATGATGGCAGAGGTATTGTCTTTTAACCAGATATCCCAATCATTACCAGCAAGCAATTTCTGGAGCTTTCTTGCTTTTAACCAGGATCACGTTCCCTGGGTAGGTTGTTCCTTGCATGATACAATTCAACCATCATTTTCTTTTCTGGTAGGAGTAGCTGTTCCTTATTCTATTGCAAGCAGGATGGCAAAGGGAGCCCGTTTTTCGGATCTTTTTCGGCATACCCTCTTTCGTTCCATTATTTTAGTGCTGTTGGGCATCTTTTTACGCTCCATGTCCTCTAAGCAAACGTACTTCACATTTGAAGATACATTGACGCAAATAGGATTAGGTTATACTTTTCTTTTTTTATTGGCTTTTTGCAGCAGAAGGGTTCAAATTATTTCGTTGATCGGCATCCTTGTTTTGTACTGGGCTGCATTCGCCTTATATCCTTTACCATCTGCTAATTTTGATTATTCAGCGGCTGGCGTATCTCCTGGATGGGAAAATAATCTATCCGGTTTTGCCGCTCACTGGAATAAAAATACCAACCTTGCATGGGCATTCGACAAATGGTTCCTTAATTTGTTTCCCAGGGAGCATGTATTTACCAATAATTCCGGAGGATATGCGACCCTTAGCTTTATTCCGACACTTGCAACTATGATACTGGGATTGCTGGCGGGCAGTAAGCTAAAATCTGAAGGAACTGTAACTAATAAGCTTAGATGGTTCCTTAAATGGGGATCAATTTTGATCATCGCGGGGTGCCTTTTGCAGATCACCGGAATTAATCCTATAGTAAAAAGAATATGGACGCCCGCATGGGTATTGTTCAGTGGTGGACTTTGCTTCTATTTCCTTAGCTTTTTTTATTGGGTTGTGGATATATTGAACTATAAGAAATGGAGCTTTCCTTTAATGGTCATTGGAATGAACTCTATCGCTGCTTATTTAATTGCGCATACTCTGCCGGGATTTATTAATTCTTCTTTATCTATTCACTTGGGACACGATTATGCTTTGATATTCGGCAAAATATATGAGCCTTTGGTAAAAGGAATATTACTGTTATTAATAGAATTTTTTATTCTTTACTGGATGTATAAGCGAAAGATCTTTATTAAGATTTAAAAAAGATCTATTATTCAACATGGAATTTTTTATGGGGAATATATAAATCATTAATTTATACTTTTATGCATATTAACCCAATAAATTTCAACCGTTGAAAGTTACTATCTGCAGAAATTATGATGAAATGTCCAGGACCACAGCAGATTTTATTGCTGATTGTATTATGCATAAGCCGGCCTCTTTAATTTGTCTTCCTTCCGGTGAATCTCCAACAGGTACTCTCCAATATCTTGTTCAATATGGCAAAGAAGGGAAGGTCAATTTCAGCCAATGCAAATTTATGGGACTTGATGAATGGGGAGGGATCGATACAAATAAGGAAGGGTCAACCAGGCATTATTTATTTACTCATTTTTTATCTCCGCTTAAAATCAATTCGGAGCAATATATGTTTTTTGATCCCAATGCACAAGATCTGGATGAAGAATGCAGACGTATAGATGAATATATCAAGAACAATGGGCCGATAGATGTAATGTTGGTTGGTATTGGAATGAATGGACATATTGGACTTAACGAACCGGGTTGTGATTTTAATTCCTACTCTCATCATGGTGCGCTTGATGCCGTAACGAAGGTAACCGCTCAAAAATATTTTAGCAATGAGCAAAGTCTCGAAGAAGGCCTCACCCTGGGCATAATGAATATCCTGGAATCGCGCATATTACTCCTGATAGCCAACGGAGATAAAAAATCAGAGATCATTTCAAAGGCTCTTGAGTCTGATGTAAGCAATAGAATACCCGCATCTATTGTTCAGAAGCATAACAGCAGCTATGTGTTTTTAGATAAAGGCGCGGCCTCAAAGCTTTCCCAGTATGCCTGAAAACCAGTTTTTGTAATAATTACCAATGCAGGAATCAAATATAATTGGAATTGATTTAGGGGGTACCAACGTAAGAGTGGCATCTATCACTGACCTTAAAATAAAAAAAATAAATTCAAGAAAAATTAATAGCCAGGGAAGTGTTGAAGATGTTTTAAAGGAAATATATTCTATAATAGATACTGTCATTGATTCCCATTCAAAAGCTATTGGTATTGGATTGCCCGGACTGGTAGATGAGGATAAAGGGGTAGTTTATGATGTGATCAATATTCCTTCGTGGAAAGAGGTGTCTGTCAGATCATTATTTGAAGAAAAGTATCAAATACCCGTCCGCATACAGAACGATGCCAATTGCTTTGCTCTTGGTGAATTTTATTTTGGAAAAGGAAGAGGATATAATTCAATGATAGGACTTACGGTTGGTACTGGAATAGGGGGTGGTATTATCCTGAATAAAAAATTATATGCAGGTTCTAGTGGCGGTGCAGGCGAATTTGGAATGATGCCATATCTTGATAAATATTTTGAATACTATGCCAGCGGACAGTTCTTTAGAAATATCCATGACGTTTCAGGAGAAGAAGTATTTCAGCAGGCAAAAGAAGGTAATAACCATGCGCTCAGCTTGTATGCTGAATTGGGAAATCATCTGGGAAAGGTATTTCAGGCTATATTATATAGTTATGATCCAGAATTGATCGTTGTAGGAGGATCATTAAAAAATGCTTGGAGTTATTATTCTGACAGAATATGGGAATCATTGTATTCTTTTGCCTTTTCAAGGACGGTTCATAAACTTAAAATAGAAATATCCGAATTGGAAAATGCAGGATTATTAGGTGCAGCAGCATTACAAATGGAATAGACCTAACTTTTAATTTAAACTAATGGATTCTTTTTCTTTAAAGGGTAAGACGATCATTGTTACAGGAGGTACCGGTATACTGGGCAATGCATTCGTCGATGCAATAGTAGAAGCAGGTGGAAATGTAGGAATATTAGGAAGAAATGAATCTGTAGCAAAAGAAAGGGCTGAAAAGATAAACAACAATAAAGGTAAGGCGCTGGCATTAGTAGCTGATGTTTTGAATAAGGAGCAATTGGATAAGGCAAAGGATCTGGCAATTAATTTTTTTGGAAAGATCGATGGTCTTGTAAATGCTGCAGGTGGAAACTTGCCTCAGGGAGTATTACAGCCGGAAGAAGATCTGTTTTCAATGAATCTGGAAGGAATGAAACAGGTAATGGATCTTAACCTTTGGGGTACTTTGCTTCCAACACAAATATTTGGAGAAGCTATTGCCAGAACAGGTCAGGGAAGTATAGTGAATATTTCATCCATGAATTCTAAAAGAGCAACAACAAAGGTACTGGGATATAATATGGGTAAAGCCGCTGTTGATTGTTATACTCAATGGTACGCTGTAGAGCTGGCAAAAAGGTACGGCGATAAAATAAGGATGAATGCTTTGGCTCCTGGTTTTTTTCTGACAGAGCAAAATCGTTATATGTTGACGACAAGAGAAGGGGGATATACAGAAAGGGGAGCTTCAGTAATACGAAATACTCCATTTAATCGGTTTGGAGATGCGAATGAATTAAAAGGAGCTATTGTTTGGTTATTAAGTGATGCTTCAAAATTTGTTACAGGTGCCATGATTTGCGTAGATGGCGGCTTTTCTATTTTTAGTGGAGTGTGAATCATGAATCGTCAATCGTCAATCGTCAATGATCGTGAATCGGAAGATTAAAGTCGACAATTGACAGAGTGTAAACAGGTAAGATAAGAAGCTGATAAGTTGACAAGGTAGTGTATTATCAATCCGACTATACTAAGGTCTTGCAGCTAGTAGCTAGTAGCTTCCTCCGACTCATCTTTAAAATGAAAAAATCATCATATACCATTCCAATTCTGCTTATTACTTCTTTATTCTTCCTGTGGGGTGTTGCCTATGGTCTGCTGGATGTATTAAATAAACATTTCCAGGAAACCCTGCACATAAATAAGCAAAGATCTACTTTGTTACAAGCTGCTTATTTTGGCGCTTATTTTATTATTGCCCTTCCGGCAGGATTATTTATGAATAAGTCGGGTTATAAAAAAGGCATCATCTTCGGCCTGCTTTTATATACGGTGGGAGCTTTATTGTTTTACCCTTCGGCAGAAAATTCAAGCTTTCCTTTTTTTCTTCTGGCGTTGTTTATTTTAGCGAGTGGACTTACCTTTTTAGAAACAGCCGCTAATCCATATATAACTGTTTTAGGTAAACCCGAAACATCCGAATTCCGTTTAAATCTTGCTCAAAGCTTTAATGGGGTAGGCTCTTTCATAGGTCCCATTATTGGAGGAGCTTTATTTTTTGGAACTTCCAGCAAAGGATTGGATTCTGTAAAATATGTGTATATAATCATTGCAACAGTCGTCTTTTTGGTAGCGATTTTATTTATAAGAACTCCAATGCCTGAAATAAAGGAAGAAGACCTGGTATCCGACAAATCTGTTCATGAAGGAAAATCACTCTTTCAACATAGTCATTTCATCTGGGCGGTAGTTG
>JBJMLT010000325.1:0-7924 GCA_045805165.1 Flavisolibacter sp. | reverse complement strand
TTCATTTAAAAAGATATTAAATGATTCAATTTCAAAGCTAAATCAGGAATCGATAGAATTTGCAGATACAGTTTCAAGTCCTGCCGCTTTTATATTTGCTTACAATACTATCGATTTTGGGCATAATTATTTGAAACTTAAAGATTTCATTTTAAGAAATGCTAAGCGATTTCCTAATCATTCAATTGTTCAAAAACTTAAACATGAGACGTTAGAATATTTGAAAATATTTGAAGAGGAATTCGAACCAGGAAATCAAATTCCAGATATTACCCTTCCGGACCAGAATGGTAATCTATTTTCAACTTCCTCTTTAGGAGGCAAATTTTATTTAATTAACTTTTGGTCAAGTTTGTGCGGAGAATGTTTCAATTATTTTCCTCCTGAAAGGCATTTGAAAAATTACTTTTCCAGGGACAAATTTGAAATTATCAATATCGCAATAGATTCTGAAAAGGAACTTTGGAAAAATACAATTAAGTCCCAAAAATTAAATTGGCCCCAATTAATTGATGATCAAGTGTGGGAAGGCAAAGCTGTTCATACTTATAAAATAGACAGCATTCCTTTTAATTTTTTAATAGGCAAGGATGGAAGGGTTTTAAAAAAGGCTATCCCGGCCGATTCCTTGATTTACTACATTGAAAAGCTTATTAAATGACTAAACTTGAGTAATTGTCTATTTTAACCCTATATTTCTCCGTTAATACCTCTTTATATACTCCCTCAACCTTTTTAACATTTAATTAAAATATCCTAACTTAAGCAGCAATTTAATCAGGGATCGTGTCCTAAAATGAATACGATCCTTCAGGATATTTGGACGGGATCTAATGTTTTTAACTTATCTAAACAACTCAATCACATGAGAAAAATCGTATCACTGCTACCAGTGCTTATGCTGCTATGTGCATTGGCATTCGGACAAACTCGCACTATTACAGGTGTAGTGAGAGATGAAAAAGGTGACCCCATACCTTTTGCAACTATCGTTGAATCCGGTACCCGGAACGCCACTCAGGCAGATGCAAACGGAAACTTTACCATTAGAATGGTCGGTAACCGCCTTCAGGTTTCAGCCTCCGGCCACCAGGAACAGACAATAACTGTTTCCGGTAATACAGTAAATGCCGTTTTAGCTACTCAAAATGCCCAGTTATCTGAAGTTGTTGTTACAACCGCTTTAGGTATCAGAAGGCAGGCGAAAGAATTAGGTTATTCAACTACAAAGGTCAATGCCTCTGAGCTCACACAGGCGAAAGTCACTAATGTGGCCTCCGGCCTTGTTGGTAAAGTATCCGGACTTCAGATCAATACAACTAACGCAGGTGTAAATCCACAAACAAGGATCACATTACGTGGTAACCGCTCTATTCTGGGTAACAACCAGGCTTTACTTGTTGTTGATGATATTCCGCTTCCAATTACCTATTTGAATTCAATTAATCCAAATGACGTAGATAACGTAACCATATTAAAAGGGGCTTCAGCATCAGCACTTTACGGATCTGATGCTTCTAATGGTGTAATAATAGTTACAACAAAAAGAGGATCAAGAGGCAGGCCTGTAATTAGATATAGTAACACTACCACCATTGAAGCTGTCTCATACTTGCCAAAATTTCAAAATGAATTTGGCGGCTTTGGTGGTGAGAACATTGGTGCCCCCGGAACCGTTCTTTTTCCTGAAAATCCTTTCGTTCCTTATGTTTCATACGAGAACCAAAGCTATGGACCAAGGTTTAATGGTGCCACAGTTCCCATTGGATTACCGGTTCGTATCTTCAATCCGGATGGAACTTTTGTTGATTCAGTAAAAACAACCACCTACACTGCTAAGCCTAATGCTAAAAGAGACTTTTTCGATAAAGGCCTTACTATTCAGAATGATATTTCCTATGCAACCGGTGATGATCACAGCCGGTTTTATTTATCCGCTCAGGATGTTACTACAACTGGAGTAATTCCCGGAGATAAGAACCATAGAGATGCCTTTAGATTAAGCGGCTCAAGGGAAACAGGCAGATTCAATGCTGATTATTCTATAGGATATACGCTTACTCATACAAATACAACTCCTGGTTCCGGTGTTCCAAGCACAACCGGACCATTTGCGGGTGGAAATTTATTTGGTGGTAGTACAGGTGGTTCATATTTCCAAAGCCGTCCTGTTTATTGGACAGTAATAAATACACCAGCTAATATTGATCTTAGAGATTATAGAAATTGGCAAACGGATCCTTTTGCAAATCCAAACGGGTACTTTAATGCTTATTATGGTAATCCCTGGTGGCAAATAGACCAATCAAGATTAGATGAAAAAAACAGCGATCTTTTGGGTAACCTCTCTTTAAATTTTAGAGCGTTCAATATTCTAAATCTAACTGTTAGAGGAAGTGTATTAAGAAGCGATTATAATGCTAAATACACTAGGGCAGGATTTACTTTTGCCGATTGGGCAATTGCTGATGCCTTTGGTGCTGGTAGCATTCCATCCAGTGTAAAAAAACTGGATCCGCAAGAAGGCGATGCCTCCAGTTCAACAACAAGATTAACTGGTGACTTCCTTGCTTCTTTCCATAAAGATTTTAATCAATTTACTGTGCGTGTTATTGCCGGGGGTGAAGTAATAGATAATACAAATAATAATTACTTTATATGGTCCGAGAACCTGGTACTTCCTGATTTTTATAATATCAGTAATAGAACAGGACAGCCAAATGCAGCCCAAAGCACTTTCCACACAAGAAAACTTGGCGCATTTGCAGATGCAACCGTTGGTTTTAGAGAATTTTTATTCTTGCACGGTTCTTTGAGGAATGACTGGGTTTCTTACTTAAGCAAGAATAACAGGTCTTTCTTATATCCGGCAGTGGATGCCTCATTTGTTTTCACTGAAGGAATTTCTTCTTTGAAAAATAATAGGGTTCTCAGTTTTGGTAAAATAAGGGCCGCATATAGTCAGACTTCGCAAGTAAGTATTGGACCATATCAGTTGCAAAATTTGTTTTTGCCTGGACCTGGATTTCCATATAGTGTAGCGGGTTATACATTAAGTTCAACGTTTGCCAATCCTGATATTAAGCCGGAAAACACTACTGAAAAGGAACTTGGAGTTGAATTGGGCTTTTTAAATAACAGGCTCTATTTCACAGCTGCGGTATTTCAGGCGAATACTACTAATCAAACCATTCCCATTACCATTTCTTCAACTACCGGATACACAAGAGCAAATGTTAACTCAGGTGAAATGCAGAACAAGGGAGTTGAAATGGATCTGAAAGTATCGCCTGTGGTAAATACTAGAACTGGTTTCAGATGGGATGTGGGTGCAAATCTCACTTACATAGAAAATACACTTTTATCTATTGCGCCTGGATTGACTCAGGTATCAGTTGGAAGTAATGCCTATGCAATTGTTGGAAAAGCTTATCCACAATTACTGCTTACAGACTGGCAAAGAGATCCTGCAGGCCACATAATTGTTAATTCAACGAACGGGTTACCAACACCAGACCCAACACCAAAAGCTTACGGAACTTCAAATCCGCCTTTTAAATTAGGATTAACTACCAGCTTTAGCTTTAAAGGTTTAACATTAAGCGCAGTAGCAGATTATAGAAATGGCGCATACATATTCAATGCAATAGGACAATCACTCGATTTTACAGGCGTATCCTGGAATTCGGCAAGATATGGCCGTCAGAATTTTGTTATTCCTAATTCTGTTTATCTCGATGCCAGCGGAAAATATGTAACAAATAATAACATCACTGTCCGCAATGGAAATAATGAATTTTGGGCAAGCACTTTACCAACAGCACAATCACCATATGTTACCAGCGCTGATTTCTGGAAAATAAGAGAAATAGCTCTCGTTTACGAATTCCCTTCGCATTTTGTTGCTAAAACAAGAGCCTTTAAGGGAATTAATTTTGGATTAGTTGCCAGGAACGTTTTAATGTTCAGGCCGAAAGAGAACATTTGGACCGATCCCGAATTCAGTAACACTAACGGTAACGGTATAGGAACTACCGATATCAACCAAACACCTACTACCAGAACGTATGGTGCTAGTTTAACGCTGACATTTTAAGGTATAAGCTAAAAAACATGACAATGAAACTTAAAAATAAATTCCTAATATTTACAATTCTGGCAGGAGTTGCCTTTTCAGGTTGTAAAAAGGATTTCCTGGATATTAACACGAATCCGAATTTGGCAACAACCGCTACACCGGAATTGGTATTATCTACTGCTCTTACTGGAACCGGAGTAACATTAAATCCACAATCATCACCAAATACCTGGTTTAATGGATGGATGGGGTATTGGGCAATCAGTGGTAGCTATGCTATTTCTTCCTCCGATTTTACCACTTACAAGCAGACTACAAATACAGCAGATGCCTTCTGGCAAAACATCTATCATAATCTGAATGATTATAATTATGTAAAAACCCAGGCAATCGTTCAAAAGAAGCCTTTTTATGAGGCAGTCTCCAGAATTATGATGTCTTACAATTTCCAGATACTGGTGGACATGTTTGGTAATGTTCCTTATTCAGATGCATTTCAGGGTACGGTTGTTATACATCCAAAATATGACGATCAAAAGGTTATTTATGCAGATCTTATCAAACAGATCGATACTGCTATAACATTGTTGAAAAGAGCAGATGCTAAAGGTTTGGCAAGCAGCGATGTAATGTTTGGAGGCGATAATGAAGAATGGATACGATTTGCTAATACATTAGAGTTAAGAATTTTAATGCGCCAGTCTGAAGTCAATCCCTCATATGTACAAACTCAGATTGCCAAGATCGAAGCTGAAGGCAGCGGATTTTTGCAACCTGGTGAAGATGCCGAGGTAAATCCTGGCTATTCACCTTCTAATGCAAATCCGTTTTTTGCAGCTAATTTTAATATTTCAGGAACTTATATCAACGATTTCTGGAGAGCCAACCAATACAGTATCACTTTCTTCAAAAATAATAATGATCCCCGGTTAACCCAGGTATATGCACCTTCAGGAACTGGAAAATTTCAGGGTAATTCTATAGGCCAGATTGGCGGATTGGTTGGATCAGATGCTTCTATTTTCGGACCTGGCGTTTTAAAATCGGCCAGTCAGGGATTATTGATCATGCCTGCTTCTGAAAGCTTTTTCCTTCAGGCTGAAGCAGCATTAAGAACATGGATCACTGATGATCCGGAAGCCTTGTATGAGCAGGGAGTAACAGAATCTTTCCGCTATTTATCAGTTCCGGATTATGCAAACGAAGCCGCTACTTATTATTCTCAAACTAATAATAAGAATACTACATGGGCTTCAACTACCTCATTTAATGAACAGCTGGCATTGATCATCAGGCAAAAATGGGCTTCTGAAAATACCATTATGCCAATAGAAGCTTATGATGATTACAGACGCTTGCATTTGCCGGCTGATATACCATTGAGCATATCGCCTTATGTCGATGTATTGGCAATACCATTAAGGTTCTTGTATCCATTCAGTGAATATCAAACCAATCCTGAAAATGTAAATGCTCAGGGTGAAATTAATCATCACCAATCAAAAATATTCTGGATGCCTTAAGTAATAAGTGAATTATTTAAATTATTAATTATGAAATCAATTATAAGTATTAAAACAATTTATCTAACTGCCTTATTACTGCCGGTGCTGTTTTTACAGTCGTGCTTAAAAGATAAAAACCAGGCAGCAGATTTTTCGGGGCAAAGTACCCAGCCAATGGTTGAAATACCAGAAGGTGGCTTTGGAAATTTCGGTAACTCGGCACTCAATTTATCAAGTCCTGGTCCGGATACAGTTTTATTTCATGTAAATCTCGCATCCACTGATTTTTTAAATAAAGATGTAACTGTAAAAATTGGTTACGATGCCACTGCCTTGGCTAATTATAATGCTTCAAGCGCTATTCAATATGAAAAGTTTCCGGACAGCATATTTAGTTTACCAACCACACAGGTAACCATTAAAGCAGGTTCCAGGGCTGTTGAAATTCCAATTATTATGTATGCCGATAAAATAGATCCAACTAAAAATTACATGCTGCCTATTAGCATTACAGATGCACAGGGAACTAGCATTAGCGGAAATTTTGGAACCATCTATTATCATTTAATTGGAAATCCTTTGGCAGGAACTTATAACTGGGACTTTACCCGGTATAATGACCCACAGGGTACTATTTTAAGTAGTCTTTCATTTACAGGTCACCAAACTGTATTAACCCCTGTTACGCCTACACAGGTAGAAGTTGCCAGTGGATATTTCATTCAACCGAGATACGAATTGACATTTGATAATAATGCTGGAGTTTTAAGCAACTTCCAGGTGTCTTTAAATGCGGATGATGTGGCTGTGATGACAGCTAATGGAGTTACAGTTACTAACGGACCAAATATTTTAATTGCAGATCCGGTAAATAAAGTATTCGAATTTCAATATACTACTACTTCAAGGTATATAATTGATAAGTATTACAAATAAGGTCGCAATCATCATCTAAAAGCAAAGGAGGCATTTAATGCCTCCTTTCTTTTTAATATCCATGAAAATTTATTGATTAAGAATATTAATAATACCAATTAAAAATTGATCATTCAGTTCCTCATTATAATGATCATCAAAATAAGCTCTTATCTTTTTTTCCTGTCCGGGTAATGCTTTAATAATATTCTTCTCCGTCATTCTTATTTCCTGCAATGGTTGATTTCCGTTTTTGATATAATAAGCGATATTGTCTTTAAATTCATCATCGAAATTACCTTTCGCAATTCTTTCCAGATCTGTTTTATCTGCTTTAATATATTTTGTGATCGTTAATTTATAGAGCGAGATATTTTTATCCAGGCCGGCGATCTTTTCATAAAACCGGTCATTTTCCCCGCCCGGTAATAAGCTGCCTGCAATAAAAAAATGATTATTGATCAGGAAGCTTTTCACCTGGTTTTTTTCCAGTAGTATGATTTGTTCCGATTGTTTCTTTTTAATATATATATTATGGTCCTGCTTATCGAACATTACTAATAGACTATCTATAGTATTTCCTTTTAAAGGAACTATGGATCCTTCAGCCCATGTTTCCGTCAGATAACGGGTTCCCCTTACATTATTACTTGAATAAGAGGGTAATCCTTCAGCACCTTGTAGCCTGCCCAATCTTGCTGCATCTGCAAAATCACCTCTCATTTCAACACTAGAAACTTGTGAAAAAACAGAATTAAAAAAAAGAACAGATAAAAACAGTAGTACAATTCTCATAAACATATTTTTATAATTACTAATTTATTCCATTTATTCAATACATTAACTGGTACTATCCTAATTTTGGGAAAAAGATAGCGAATGGCAAATCAAATCGAACAACCCAATCAGAACCAGATAAATATTGAAATATCAGAAGAAGTGGCTGAAGGTAGCTATGCTAATCTGGCAATAATTACCCATTCGCATGCAGAATTTGTAATAGATTTCGTGAATGTAATGCCTGGTACACCTAAGAGTAAAGTAAAAAGCAGGATCATATTCACGCCCCAGCATGCTAAACGGTTTATGAAAGCTCTGATTGAAAATATAAACCGGTATGAAGTGGCCAATGGCCCCATTAAAGACCTCGAAGAAGTTCAAATCCCCCTCACCTTCGGCGGCCCCACCGCCCAAGCATAATGAATTAGCTAATCAGCTAACTAGCTAATTAGCTAATCAAATAATTCCTTCATCCGCAAAACTATACCACCCTTCGTCGCTTACAATTATATGATCCAAAACCTTAATATCAAAATAGCGTGCGGCTTCTTTGATCTTTAAGGTTAACTCTTCATCTGCCCTTGAAGGTTTTAGGCTTCCGGAGGGGTGGTTATGACATAAAATAAGGCTCACCGCATCCTCTTCC
>JBJMLT010000324.1:0-5300 GCA_045805165.1 Flavisolibacter sp. | reverse complement strand
CCATTTTTGGCCTGGACAATAGTGATGTCCTCAATTTCCCGCTAATCCATAAATTCGTCGATATCCTTGTTCTGACCTACTTTTAATAAAATATTCCACCATGGTTTTTATAATTCTGGGCGTGATCATTCTGATCGTAGCTATTTCTGTCAGGGCCGTTCCAAATTTATCGCACTTTTCACGTATTGGTTCCTTTATTGCCATCGGTTTTATTGTTTTGGGAATTATTGTAAGCAGCTTTGTTCAAATCGATGCGGGCCAGATTGGGGTGAAAAAGCTTTTCGGAAATGTTCAACCCGATGTTTTATATAGTGGCCTTCATATAGTAAATCCATTATTGGAAATTGATCGCATGGATGTAAAAATACAAAACTATACAATGAGCGGAGTAAATACTGAAGGCAAGCAATCTGGTGATGATGCCATTCGTGTACTGTCTGCAGATGGATTGGAAGTAACTATTGATCTAACAGTTCTATATCGTGTTGTTCCAGCTGATGCTCCAAGGCTGGTAAAAGAAACAGGATTGGATTATGAAGATAAAATTGTTCGCCCGATCTCACGTACACGAATTAGAGATAATGCAGTATATTATGATGCTGTAGCCCTGTTCTCTACTAAAAGGGATGAATTTCAAAGCCGTATTTTTCAAGGCATTGAATCTGAATTTAAAAAGAGAGGATTGCTATTGGAAAACTTATTAGTTAGAAATATTACTTTACCCGCCGCTGTAAAAGGTACAATAGAGCAAAAGATCCAGGCAGAGCAGGAAGCTCAAAAAATGCAATTTGTATTACAGAAGGAACGTCAGGAAGCAGATCGTAAAAGAGTAGAAGCACAAGGAATTGCTGATTATCAACGCATCATAAGTGAAAGTTTAACAGACAAGCAGCTTCAATATGAACAGATCAAAGCAATGAAAGAACTGGCTCAATCCCAAAATGCTAAACTGATAATGATGCAGGGGAAAGGGTCGCCAGTAATATTAAATGGTAAAGAGTAAGGGCAGAGACCATTCATTAATTTAAATACTAATTCAAATATGGATCACCAGGAAGTGGGCCGTTTCTGGAATGAAAACGCCGAAGTATGGACTATGCTGGCCAGGGAAGGTTATGATATTTACAGGGATCATTTAAATACTCCTGCATTTTTCAGCATTCTTCCCGAAGTAAAGAATTTGAAAGGAATTGATATAGGATGTGGTGAAGGATACAATACAAGACTTTTGACTAAGAAAGGTGCTTTTATGACAGGTATTGATATTTCTGAGGTCTTTATTCAAAAAGCAAATGAAGCAGAATCAGTATCGCCTTTAAATATTTTATATAAAGTAGCCAGTGCAGTTGAGCTTCCTTTTGCAAATGAGCAATTTGATTTCGCAACAGGCTTTATGAGCTTTATGGATATTCCGGAAATTGATAAAGTAATAAAAGAAGCCTACAGAGTACTAAAATTCAATGGCTTTCTACAATTTTCTATTTCACATCCCTGCTTCTTTACCAGGTATAGAATAAATAAAAAAGATCCACATGGAAAAACCTATGCCGTTGAGATTGGCGATTATTTTAATAAGGTAAATGGAGAAATAGATGAATGGTTATTTACTGCTGCTCCAAAACAAATAAAACAAACATTACCTAAATTCAAAGTGCCAAGGTTTTATAAGACCCTAAGTGAGTGGTTGAATATACTTATTGAAACAGGATTCATTTTAGAAAAGATAAATGAACCTTTTGCTAACGATGAGACAATTATTCGAATACCGAAGCTCCAGGATACACAAGTCGTTCCCTACTTTCTCCACATCCGCTGCCGAAAACCTAAAAACTAACGATTCAAAACCTAAAAGCTAAATGATAATTGATGTATAAATGAAAGAGTCTTATAAAAATATAAGACTCTTAAAAATCTATTGATCTAAATTCCTGATCATCTTTTAAATCCTTCAAAATCCTGGTTCAAACAATCCTGATTCAGACTTTTATCCTACTGCTACTCTTTTAAATTCTATAACCTTTAGTTGAGGGTCAATACTTTTTAAATAGTCACCAACAGATTTGCTACTGTCCTTTACAAATGCTTGTGCGGTTAAAGTGCTTTCTTTAAAGAACGAGTTTAATTTGCCTTCTACAATTTTACCCAACATTTCTTCGCTCTTTCCTGACATTTTAGGATCCTGCCTCATTTGTTCCATTACAATATCTTTTTCCCTGGATATAACAGAAGCAGGAACAGATCCAGCATCAACTGCCACAGGATTCATTGCTGCAATTTGCATTGCAACATCTTTTCCTGCATCTCCTGCCTCCTTATTAAATCCTACCAATACACCCATTCGATAGGAGCCATGAATATAAGAAGCAACATAAGGAGCTTCTATTCTTTCAAAACGGGCAATACCTATTTTTTCACCAATAGAAGCCAGCTTGTCATTGATCAGATCAGAAACTTTAGAACCGTTTATAGTTACTTCACTTAATTCTTCAGTACTTTTTACATTATTTTTTACAGCTGCATCAGCAATGCTTTGCGCAAATGCTACGAATTCAGCATTCTTTGAAACGAAATCAGTTTCACAGGAAATTGTTACAATAAAACCTGTTTTGTTGTTGCTAGTAGTTTTAGCTACTACAACTCCTTCCTTTGCTTCCCGGTCACTACGTTTTGCTGCAACCTTTTGGCCGTGCTTGCGAAGCCAATCTATAGCTGCTTCAAAATCTCCATTGGTTTCTGTCAGCGCTTTACGGCAATCCATCATTCCTGCACCTGTAGCCTGACGAAGCTTATTTATATCCTGTGCTGTTATTGTTGCTGTTGACATAAAATTCAATTAGTTAATTTGACAATATGCAAATATGCCAATGAAAATCTTTAACACATTTACTTTAAATTCTGACTAGTTTTATTAGCTATAATATGTCAGATCTAAGTTACTATTTTACGGGATAGAGTTTATCTTCCACCTGGTCTGCGGGCACCACCCTGGCCACCTCCGCCTGAAGGGGTACGGCGGCGTTGGCCACCTTGTCCAGGCCCTCTTCCTGCGCCACCACCACGATTTCCACCTTGGCCACGATTACCACGTCCTCTGCCACCTTCGGCCTGAGCCTCTGCTTCAAGACGTGCTGCTCTTTTTTCATTTTCCTGATCTGTCGCGCTTTCTTCACCTTCATCATCTTTTGCAGCCTGACGTTCAGCCAGTCCTTCAGCAATAGCTGCAGTAATATAATTAGTAACGATAGCTATTGATTTGGTAGCATCATCGTTAGCAGGAATAGCAAAGTCTACTTTATTCGGATCGCAATTTGTATCCACTACTCCAAATGTTGTAATTCCCAAACGCTTTGCTTCTGCAAGAGCAATATGCTCATGGCCGATATCAACAATGAATAAGGCAGCAGGTACACGCCCGAGTTGAGAAATACCACCCAGGACCTTTTCCATTTTCTCTTTATCACGGCTAAGTGTAAGACGCTATTTTTTAGTAATGCTGTCAAAAGAACCATCACCTAACATTTTTTCAATGCTCTGCATTTTCTTTACACTCTTACGAACTGTATTGAAATTGGTAAGCATGCCACCAAGCCAGCGCTCAGTAACGAAAGGCATATTTACTCTTTGAGCACATTCGGTAACAATATCCTTTGCCTGTTTTTTTGTGCCTACGAATAGAATCTTTTTACCACTACGTGCAATTTGCTTTAAAACTGCCGCAGTTTCCTGCAGACATTCGGTGGTTTTATTAAGATCAATTATATGAATGCCTTTCTTCTCTGCGAAAATATAAGGCAGCATTTTAGGGTTCCACTTCTTCTTCAGGTGGCCAAAATGTACACCTGCTTCTAAGAGTTGTTGCTGTAACGAAGTGTTTTGTTCCATTTGAGTTATTTGATATTTGACTTTTAAATATTGCTTGTTAGAATTGAATGCTAAAAGCTCATAGCTGAATTAACGCTTGCTGAACTGGAAGCTTCTTCTTGCTTTCTTCTTACCGAATTTCTTGCGCTCCACAGAACGGGGATCACGTTTTAGTAATCCTGCTGCTTTGAGTGCCGGACGAAATTCAGGATTCAGATCAACTAATACTCTTGCTATTCCAAGCATAGCAGCTTCGGCCTGGCCTTTTACTCCACCGCCGGCCGCATTGATCTTTACATCAAATTTGTCAGCAGCTTCTATAGTTTTTAACGGTCTTTCCACCTGGTTCTGTAAATACACCAATGGGAAATAGGCTTTATAATCTTTATCGTTTACTGTGATGGCACCGCTGCCTTTAGTAATAAATATCCTTGTTACGGCTTCTTTACGGCGACCTACACTATTTCTTTGTTTTTCCATTATTTCTATTTAGTCCCGGATGACCCGGAGAGGTTTAGAATCAGAACTTAAGCTCTTTAGGTTGTTGTGCAATGTGTGGATGCTGATCGCCTGCATACACATATAATTTCTTATACATTTTGTGGCCAAGGCGGTTTTTAGGAAGCATGCCTTTTACAGCTCTTTCTATGATTACTTCCGGCCTGCGTTTTAAAAGATCTTTGGCTATTTCTTCTTTACGTCCACCCGGATACCCACTGAAACGGTCATAGACCTTTTCATCAAGCTTGTTTCCAGTGAATTTTATTTTCTCCACATTAGTAACGATCACAAAATCGCCACAATCTACGTGAGGGGTGTAATATGCCTTGTTCTTGCCGCGTAAAACAGCAGCAATACGAGAGCACATACGTCCCACGGTTTGATTGGTACCGTCCACAACATACCAGTTGCGTTGAACAGTAGCCGCATTCGCATGTTTAGTTGTAAAATGTAATTTGCTCATGAATTGTTATTTTGCCTGACTTCAGGCTGGTTATAAATATCGGTAGCGCCATCCCGCAAACCGTTCAGTTCTTACCCTTTGTAAAAACGAGGCGCAAAAATAGGATAATAGCGCCTTCAAAAGCACATAGTTCAATATTATTTATACAAGCACCTTTATAAGTGTTTGATAAACAATGATAATTTTGACTTATTTTTTAAATCATTAACAATCTAAAGTCAATTTTTTAGATTTAATTTCCAGAATCATTATGCCGAGGCTCGTTCTCTTATTTGCTATCTGCTCCCTTTCTTCCTGCATCAAACAGAATTATTATTTAAATCCCTTTAATGCCAATTCCAATTTTTATCATGCAATGCCTTTAAAATCAGATTCGATAAAGGCTATTAATTACCTGAATGGGAATATTTATTATGGATTAGAAAATGTATACATAGTTTATTTTTTTGAATTTCTTTGTGTATTGTATGTGTGT
>JBJMLT010000323.1:0-4710 GCA_045805165.1 Flavisolibacter sp. | reverse complement strand
TTTATGATGTTATCATATTCAGCTAAGAAAAGATCGTCTTCATATAGTTTGATAAGCAGCTCTAACCTCTCATTTTTAAAAGCATGAAGATGATCTTTCAACTTGATTACATGTAGTTCAGTCTCCCTTTCATGCCGCTTCAAATATTCATAAATAGAATAAAATTTTTGTTTCTGAACTTTGTCGCCAACTTGGTTTTCTATAATGTTTTGGATTGACTTAATTACTATTTTATTTTGAATTAAATTGCTATTCAACAATTCACCAAAAGCTTCGATTTGATTTGATAATTCTTTAGATAGTTGGTCTCTACGTTCAATAGACAAAATGGGAAGTATGTAAAGCTGTCGGCTAATCTTATAAATGAAACTGTGCAATGATTGAATAGTAAGTGAAGGTTTTTCGATTTTATCCTGCATACCAGCTAAAACGGCTAACCTTACTAAATCTTTAACCAATGATTGATTATAGGTCAGAAAGATCAAGCTCATTCTTTGATATTTATACAGATCATCAGCTATGCTAATCATTTTCATTGTCTTTCCCGATCCAGCAGGACCTCTAAATATTAAAGCAACATTTCCGATTTGTTGATTGTATAGCTGTCCCTTTAACTGTTTCTTTGTAATCCAATCAACCTTTCTTTTGGTAAGTAAGCCTTGACTTTGCATTTCCTCATTATATATTTTAATTGCTGATTGTATTATTTCAATGTTACAATCCCAGTTTTTATCAAAAGACGCATAGATGTTTGTATTTATTTTTTTTGCCTTTCGTTGATAATAGAGAATTTTAAATATTGATAAGAGATTTAGTTTTCCACTAATAACACTGTCTTGCAATAAAAATGAAGTACCAGGTTTATTGTTTTTCAAGAAAATAATTGGAGCGCATATCAAGGAATAGCCAGTAATTCCAGCCAGATATTTCTCGGCATTGCTACCTAACTGATTTGCAAAAGAAGATAAGTTGATTATTGAAGCATCAGCATTTATTAGATTGATATGATCTAGCACTTTTTCAACCTTTCTATTATTGACTTCCACAATTTTTAAGAAGAAACAGAACGAATTAACCCAAAAAAATTTCCCATTCACATCTATTCTGAAGCCATTACCTTCTTTCCTGTCTAACTCACCTAAAACCAGCACATCTAATTCATTGTTTAAAAAACCATAACAATTTACTTGTGTGGCTATATATACTCTTCCGTCTTTTTTTAGTGAATCAAACAGACCTTTTATATTATGTACTTCTTCTTCAAATTGTGAATATTGATTTACAAGATGTACTTCCATTATATAAGTTTTGGCATAAAATAAGATATAAATATTTTTTTGAACATTTTTAAGATATCCAAAGTGCATTAATTAATTATCCAGTCTAATAAGACCACTTTATAACTATCTATCTTATCGCCCTTTCATTCTTTCGCTTCTTTAATCAACAAAATCAAAGTATATGGAAGCAATTATTTTAACCAAAGAAGCTTTTGAAACCTTAGCAACTTTTTAGATGCAATTCAGGTATGTCTTGAATGTAAAGGTGAGTAGAAGGAATAACATGATAAACTATCAAAAGTTTATATTGGTCAGAAAATTTCCAAGAACACCAGATCGGTCACAAACTATTTTACAAAATTTTAAATTGGAAGCTGTTAAATTAAAATTAGAACAAAGCTTTTAAGAGCGTTCAAGTAGAGCTGGTTCACAGATATAAAATATTACCCCATAAATAAGCTTAACACACCCTTAACCTTTTTTGTTTACCTTGTAAACAAATATTATTTATATTTTTGTGTACAAAGTAAACAAATGGAAACTGTAACCGAATTAGTTAGCCTTTCAGACATTGCCAGAATAGCTGACACTACCAAGCAAGCTGTTAATAACTGGCGTAAAAGATATAGAACATTTCCAGAACCAGTTCAAAACCTAAAGAGCGGTCCTGTTTGGTCACGTGATCAAATTGAAGCTTGGATCAAAACGATAGATACTACTGACCGCCCTAAAAAACTCAAAATCAAACCCGAAGCTGAAAAGTCTCTTGAAAACTGGCTTTGGGATGCTGCCTGTGCTATTCGTGGTGCTCAGGATGCTCCAAAGTTCAAAGATTACATCCTGCCGCTTGTTTTTGTTAAACGTCTTTGCGATGTTTTTGATGATGAAGTAAACCGCCTATCAGAAGAGTTTGGTAGTCGCACGCTGGTGCTAAAACTGCTGGATAAAGACCGAAAGTTGGTTCGCTTTTATCTTCCCTTCCGTCCAGCTGATCCAGAAAAGGAACCAACTTGGAACGCCATTAAATTACTCACCGCTACTTCTAGTAAAAGCCTGGGGCAACAGCTGACAGACCTGATGCATGCCATTGCAAAAGAAAACCCACGGCTAAACAGGATAGTCAACCGCATAGATTACAACAACACCACTCACGGTGTGCGTGAACTTCCCGACGACAGGATTGAAATTCTGATCAACCGCCTGAGTGCAAAACGTCTGGGCTTAAAAGATGTGGAACCGGATATTATTGGTCGGAGTTATGAATACCTAATTAGAAAATTTGCTGAGGGTGGTGGACAAAGTGCCGGAGAGTTTTTTACACCTACCGAAGTGGGTTTTATAATGGCTCGTTTGCTTGATCCCGAACCCGGCATGAGTGGTTACGATCCCAATACTGGTTCAGCAGGTCTCATTATTAAAATGCAATTGGCACTGCAAGAGAAAGCCAAGATCAACAACTGGAAGAATTATGCACAGCTAAAGCTTTACGGGCAGGAATATCTGCCGATGAACTGGGCAATGGCAAACATGAACATGGTGATCCACGAAATGGAAGGCGAGATTGAAATTGGCGATACCATGAAAGCACCCAAGCTGTTGAAGGAAGACAAAAAAGGTTTGATGCAATTCGATCGGATTACATCTAACCCTATGTGGAACCAGAATGTATTTACCAAAGATGATTATGAAAAGGATGAATACAATCGTTTTGGCAACCGCATACCACCGGCAAGCAGTGCAGATTGGGGCTGGATGCAACATATACTGGCAAGCCTGAAAGATGGCGGAAGAGCAGCGGTGATCTTAGATACAGGTGCAGCAAGTCGTGGGAGTGGCAGCGATGGTAAAAGTGCCGAAAAAGATATACGCAAATGGTTTGTGGATGAAGATTTCATTGAAGGTGTTATTTATCTCCCTGAAAACCTGTTTTACAATACCACAGCAGCAGGTATTATCATCTTCGTAAATAAGAGAAAGCCTGCTCATTTAAAAAACCATCTAATACTGTTCAATGCCAGCCGTTGCTTTACCAAGGGCAATCCAAAAAACTTTATTGATGAACAGGGGCAGAAAGACATATTGAATGCTTACAACCATTTTTTTAAAAACTCCGAACCACAGTTACTTACCATTGAAGTGGGTGAAAACCGTGGCGGTGCTGCCCTGATTAATAAAAGTGAAGTTGAAAAGCATGATTACAATATCAGTCCTTCCAAGTACATCAGCAATTCAGTTGCAGAAGAGTTGAAACCAGTAAAGGAACTGGTGAAGGAGTTAAATGTTTTGGAGTTGGAAGCAAGAAATGTGGATGTAGAATTAAATAACATTTTGACCAAATTAGGATTTAAATGAGTAATAAAATACAGCATATTGATCTTATGCAATTACCTGAAAATTGGTCTTGGGTTTCTATTGAAGATGCAACTGACAATTATAATAGTAAAAGGGTTCCATTAAATGGTATGGAACGAGAGAAGATGAAAGGCATATATCCGTACTGTGGCGCAAATGGAATTGTTGACTTTATAGATAAGTTTTTGTTTGATGGAGAATTTATTCTCGTAGCAGAAGATGGCGGTTATTGGGGCAAAAACCAGAATACTAGCTATTTGATGAATGGCAAATTTTGGGTAAACAACCATGCACATATTCTTCAGTCAAAAAACACAGAAAAACTATCCAACCAGTTTATTTCATTCGCTATCAATTTCATGGATTATGATCAATTTATTACAGGTGATGCTCGTGGAAAATTGACAAAAGCACTACTAAATACTTTAAAGTTTCCAAAGCCAACACCTGGTGAAGTTTCTAAAATCACTTATGTTCTTTTTACAGTTCAAAAAGCCATTCAAAAACAGGAACAAATAATCAATAGCACAACAGCATTAAAGAAGTCACTTTTAAATAAACTCTTCAACGAAGGCACAAAAGGAGAACCGCTGAAGCAAACTGAAATTGGTACAATACCAGAGAGTTGGGAATTAAAAAAGTTAGGCGAATTGTGTGACATAAGTTCCGGGGGAACACCAAGCCGTGAAGTAAGCGAATATTGGACTGGTGGTACGATTCCCTGGGTTAAGACAGGCGAGATAAATTACACACTCATTAAAGAAACATCCGAAAAAATCACAGAATTAGGATTGAAAAACTCGTCAACTAAAATGTTTCCTGCTGGCACTTTATTGATGGCAATGTATGGGCAAGGAATTACCAGGGGAAAAGTTGCTTTATTAGGAATTGATGCAACATTAAACCAAGCATGTGCAGCTATCATTCCATTTTCTGAACAAGAGATTTCTTCCAAATACCTGTACAGATATTTTGAATATCAGTATGAATACATCAGAGAATTTGGTCACGGAGCAAATCAAAAAAATTTGAGTGGGACAATTATTAAAAGTATTCCAGTTGTATTCCCTAAGGATGA
>JBJMLT010000322.1:0-2808 GCA_045805165.1 Flavisolibacter sp. | reverse complement strand
TTATAAAAGAATTGAAGCAACCTGTTTTAGGCATTTGCTTTTGAATGCAATTATTATGTGAATATTCAGAAGAAAATGAAACTGAGTGCCTTGGAATAATACCTGTACAAGTTAAAAAATTTGTGCCTGGGCCGGATCATTTAAAAGTTCCACAGGTTGGATGGAATGACATCTATAATTTACGATCACCGCTATTTAAGAACATAGAAGAAAACAGTTTTGTATATCACGTACATAGCTACTATGCAGGAAACAGTGAGTATACAATTGCTAATTGTAAATATGGTATTGAATATGCCGCCGCTGTTAATAGAGATAATTTTTATGGAGTGCAATTTCATACTGAAAAAAGTGCGGATACAGGAGATAGAATATTAAAGAATTTTATTTTAAATGTATAATATTTTAAATGGAAATAATTCCGGCAATTGACATAATTGATGGTAAATGTGTAAGGCTTACCCATGGTGACTATAATCAAAAAAAGATCTACAATGAAAACCCTTTGGAGGTAGCTTTTGAATTTGAAGATGCAGGATTAAGCAGGTTGCATCTGGTAGATCTGGATGGAGCAAAAACTGGTAATGTAAAAAACTGGAAAGTATTAGAAACAATTGCAGGAAAAACATCCCTGATTGTAGATTTTGGTGGAGGTATCAAAACCCAAAAGGATGTAGATATAGTATTGGATTCGGGAGCTAGGTTTGTAACTATTGGCAGCCTTGCAGTAAAAGATGAAGAATTATTTACCAGTTGGCTTAAAAAATACGGTCCTGAAAAATTCTTATTAGGTGCGGATGTAAAAGATGAAAAGATAGCGATTAACGGATGGGCCAGTGAGACTGACATTAGAATATTTGACTTTATAGAAAACTATTTACAAAAAGGAATTCAAAAAATATTTTGCACTGATATTGCAAAAGATGGAGCATTACAAGGACCCTCATTAGAATTGTATAAAAATATAATGTGCAAATTCCCTAACCTTCACTTTATAGCTAGTGGAGGAGTAAGTAAAATGGAGGATGTGCATGAATTGGAAGAAATTGGGTGCAAGGGTGTTATAATAGGTAAGGCTATTTATGAAGGTAGGATAGGACTTAAGGAATTAAAAACATGCATATGATTCAAAATTTATGGCTCTTTGCATTTGATGTTGCAACAAGTACAAATACATAATATGCTTGCAAAGAGAATTATTCCGTGTCTTGATATTAAAGATGGAAGAACTGTAAAGGGCACTAATTTCGTTAACCTTAAAGATGCAGGAGATCCTGTTGAACTGGCAGCCAATTATGCAATTCAGGGAGCAGATGAATTAGTATTCCTGGATATAACCGCTACTATTGAAAAGAGAAAAACACTTGCAGAACTTGTTAAAAAGATTTCTCATACTATTAATATTCCTTTTACAGTTGGAGGTGGAATTAAAACTGTAGGCGATGTAAGTGCATTACTTCAATCCGGAGCAGATAAGATATCGGTAAATACAGCTGCATTTAACCGTCCTGAGTTAATAACTGAAATTGCGCAGGAGGCAGGAAGCCAATGTGTGGTATTGGCAATTGATACTAAAAAGGAGGAAGATGGAGAATGGTATGTATATCTTAATGGTGGAAGAACAAAAACTGCAATGAAATGTTTTGATTGGGCAAGGAAAGCAGTAAATCTTGGCGCAGGAGAAATACTCCTCACCTCCATGAACAATGACGGTACAAAAGCGGGGTTTGCACTTGACATTACAAAGCAATTATCTGAATTTCTTCCGATACCGGTAATAGCTTCCGGAGGTGGAGGAATTATGAAGCATTTTGCAGAGGTTTTTCAATATGCCCATGCCGATGCTGCACTTGCTGCCAGCATATTTCACTTTAAAGAAATAGGGATACAGGATTTAAAGAAGTACTTGTTAACACAGAATATACCAGTAAGGCTTTAATTAACTTTATAGTAATGAAAATTGATTTTGCAAAATATAAAGATGGATTGGTTCCGGCAATCATTCAAGATTTCAATACTAATAAGGTATTAATGCTAGGATTTATGAATGAACGAGCCTATAAAAAAACGGAAGAAACAGGATTTGTTACATTTTTCAGCCGTTCAAAGAAAAGACTTTGGACAAAAGGGGAGGAAAGCGGTAACCATTTGAGATTACGGCAGATTTTAGTAGATTGTGATAATGATGCTTTACTGATAAAAGCTGAACCTGAAGGTCCTGTATGTCATACTGGCGCTGATACTTGCTGGAGCGAAAAGAATCATAAGGACGATTTCTTATACTACCTGGAGCATATTATAGAATTGCGGAAGAATGGTACTGATCATAACTCATATGTACATCAATTATTTAGTAAAGGAATTAATAAAATAGCCCAGAAAGTAGGAGAGGAATCTGTGGAACTAATTATAGAGGCCAAAGACGTTAACCAAGAGTTATTTTTAAATGAAGCTGCAGACCTTTTGTTCCATTATATAGTATTATTGCAAGCAAAGAATTGTAATTTAAACGACGTAATTGAGGTGTTAAAGAAAAGACATCAATCTAAATAGCCATGAAAAAGATATTAATATTACTTGCTTTTATACCCACTCTTCTAATAGCTCAAAATAAAGGGTTTACCATCCATGGGACAATTAAAGGGTTACCAGATGGAGAAGCTAAAATAACTACCACCCAGGAGAATGTTCTGGTTGCTTCCGGACAGATAAAAAATGAACAATTTCTAATTAATGGCTCCATTCCTGAGCCTTCCATTTATTATTTGGTGCTTCCGAATGAAAAGCCACAATATCTATTTCTTGAGA
>JBJMLT010000321.1:0-4090 GCA_045805165.1 Flavisolibacter sp. | reverse complement strand
TTATGATGATCTGCGTGAAAACGATTCACTGAAACAATTGCTGAAAGAACCTATTTCTATCATCAGGGTATGGGATAAGAATTCTACTGACACATCTGTTGCTACTACATTAGCCATTGAATGGGCTTATAAGCTGGATCAATTGGTTCCTTCAGGAAAAACGCCTGAAGCAAGAAGTAATTCATTAAAAAAATTAAACAGCATGGCTTCTGATGTTGATCCTATGAAGAAATTGCAACTATTGGTAGATGTAATAAATGATCTGCAGAAAAGATCCGGCAATTGGAGAATAGCGTGGGGTATCATTAACAGGTATCAAAGAATTAATGCAGGGGAACGATTTGATGATGAGAAACCCAGCTTACCGGTTGGACTTGCTGCCGCAACCTGGGGATCGCTTCCATCTTTCGCTACAATAAGGCCTTCGGGCCTAATAAAAAGGTACGGTGTATCCGGAAATAGTTTTATCGCCTGTGTTGAATTCGGTAAAAAAGTAAAAGCAAAAGCTATATCAACTGGCGGCTCTTCCTTCGATCCTTCCTCCAAACATTTTACAGATCAGGCAAATGGTTATATTAATGGGAATTTTAAAGATATTTTCTTTTATAAGGAAGATGTATTAAAGCATGTAGAGAAGAAATATCATCCTGGTTCGGAAGCAGGACTTTGAAGGATCAAAAGAGATTTATATAAAGAATTTAATATTGATATCTTAGACTTTATAGCAGACCGCATTTATATTCATGCCAGCTCCTACTGAAGCAAAGAGAATTATATCTCCTTTATATATTTCATGATCGGGCACCTTTCCCTTTATAACCAGATCATATAATGTAGGTACTGTAGCAACTGAGCTATTGCCCAGCCAATGAATGATCATAGGTAAAATAGAAGGCGGATATTCCTTTAATCCATATAGCTTGAATAGTTGCTTAATAATGCCTTCATCCATTTTTTCATTCGCCTGATGTATGAAAATCTTTTTCAATTGCCGGATATTAATACCTGCCTTGTCAAGGCAATCTTTCATAGCTTCGGCCACATACTTTATAGCATATTCATAAACTTTTCTACCCTTCATTTTTAAATACCGGATATTAGGATTCTTTTCAGGATGATAAGATTCTCCCATGTATATATAGTAAGCTTCGTCTATTGCATGCGTAACCGATGAATAGGATAGGATACCACTATCATCACTTTCTTTATATTCTACAACACATGCTCCGGCACCATCACTGAATATCATTCCATCACGGTCGTATTTATCAATTACCCTTGAAAGTGTTTCCGCTCCAATTACGAGAGCCTTGCTTGCAATACCCGCCTTGAAAAAGGCATCAGCCTGAATAAGTCCCTGAAGCCAGCCCGGACATCCAAATAAAACATCATAGCCAATGCAGTTCGGATTACGAATGCCCAAATTATGCTTTACCCTGCAGGCAAGCGCTGGAACCGCATCTGTTTGAAAAGTGCCGTTTATAACATTTCCAAAATTGTGAGCAAGAATGATCTGATCCAGGGTTTCAATATTTATTGCACTATCCTTAAGCGCAGCCTTAGCGGCAATAGTAGCAATATCAGAAGCATTCAAATTATTGCTGGCATAGCGCCTTTCAGCAATCCCTGTAATTTGTTGGAATTTTTCAACAATAACTCCCGGATCTGCCATGATCTCTGTTTGATCTTCAGCATAAAATCTGTGGGAAGCAAACTTGTCATTCGTTATTTTTTCGGTAGGAATATAGCTTCCGGTACCTGTAATAATTGTCCTTTTTAATGCCATTTAATAATCTGCTATGCAGTCAAATATAGGCATAATGGCATCTCAAGGCATCAGATACCTTTCTGGCTTTTTATCTTTTTTTAAAATAATAGAAGTAAATAATGTAACGATGGGCCCGGTTCGAATTGTAGATGGCGGAAGGATTACTTATTTTCCCTGGCGCGATGGCAAATAACTTCAATAGACAAACTAAAAGCAAGGGCAAAAGCGATAGCCTCCCACAGGGATTGCTTTTGTACAAAAGCAAGTATCATCATGATAAAGCAGAATATGCTAACCATAACTGTTAAAGCATTCCTTTCGCTGAAATATTTTCTCATATATTAAATATTTTACAGACTTTCAAATGTACTTCATGACTTGTTTCTATAGTAACACCTATCGTTAAAATGCCATAAATCATCGGCAAAAAAACGTTATTGTTGTGGACAGAAGGCCATCGGTTGTCTCCTGTCGGCAGTCAGCTTATCAGCTATTTCTACAGAACGTATCTTTGATTGGTTCAATTATAAAAGATGATAGAAGAAAAGAGCTTGAATTTTATAGAAGAAATTATTGAAGATGATCTTAAATCTGGTAAATACACTTCAATAGTCACCAGGTTCCCACCAGAGCCTAATGGATATCTTCATATTGGACATGCTAAAAGCATTTGTCTGAATTTTGGACTTACCATCAAATATGGCGGATATACGAATCTACGATTTGATGATACCAATCCGGTAACAGAAGAAACTGAATATGTTGAAAGTATTAAAGAAGATGTCAAATGGCTAGGGTTTGAATGGAAGAATGAAAGATACGCTTCCGATTATTTTGACCAGCTTTATGAATTTGCCAGGAAATTAATTAAAAAGGGTCTTGCATATGTGGATGATTCCAGTTCAGAAGAAATAGCCTCAATGAAGGGCAGTCCTACAGTGCCTGGTAAAAATAGTCCATACCGCCATAGATCCATAGAGGAGAACCTTCAACTCTTTGAAAATATGAAATCTGGCATGTATCCGGATGGAATGAAAGTATTACGGGCGAAAGTAGATATGGCTTCACCCAACATGCATATGCGGGATCCTGTTATTTACAGGATCAAGCATGCCCACCATCATCGTACAGGAGATAAATGGTGTATCTATCCTATGTACGATTTTGCTCATGGACAAAGTGATTCTATTGAAAAAGTAACTCACTCCTTATGTACTTTGGAGTTTGTTCCTCACCGTGAATTGTATAACTGGCTCATTGAAAACCTTGAAATATTTCCATCCCATCAATATGAATTTGCACGGCTCAACCTTACCTATACAGTAATGAGCAAAAGAAAGTTGTTGCAACTGGTACAGGATAAATATGTTGAAAGCTGGGACGATCCACGCATGCCTACTATTAGCGGCATGCGCCGCAGAGGCTACACGGCAGAAGCTATTCGCGAATTCTGCGACCGTATTGGAGTTGCAAAACGGGAGAATCTAATTGATATTGGACTACTGGAATTCTTTGTACGGGAACAATTAAATAAAACAAGTCTGAGGAGAATGGTAGTATTTGATCCATTGAAAGTAGTCATTACCAATTATGAAAAAAATGTGGAATTACTGGAAGGAGAAGATAATCCTGAAGATGAAAATAGCCCTACAAGGAAAATTCCTTTTGGTAAAGAATTATATATAGAAAGAGAGGATTTTATGGAAAATCCACCAAAGAAATATTTCAGATTATTTCCTGGTGGCATGGTAAGGTTAAAACATGCTTACATAATTAAATGCGAAAAGGCTATAAAAGATAGTAATGGAAATATAACTGAATTGCATTGCACTTATATTCCAGAAACCAGAAGTGGCACAGATAATTCCGGAATCAATGTTAAAGGAACATTACATTGGGTAGAAATTACACATGCCATAACTGCTGAAGTACGATTATATGACAGATTATTTAAAGTGGAAGATCCATCTTCTGAAGAAGGTGACTTTAAAGAATATATTAATCCTGATTCTCTTAAAAAAGTAATGACTGCTTATGCTGAACCGGCATTAAAGAATGCCCGCATCAATGAACACTATCAGTTCTTAAGAAAAGGGTATTTTACTCTTGATAATAAAGACACCTTTAGCCGTATGGTATTTAATCGTACTGTTACATTGAAAGATGCCTGGGCGAAGGAACAGAAAAAAACAGTCTAATTTACTATTTACAAATTACGATTTACGATTTCTTCTATTGCTTGTATCAAATAAATAAACAACCCTCAAAATTTTTTTTTTTTTGTTTATTTTATGTTTTTTGGTTTTTGTTTTTATAGTTTTT
>JBJMLT010000320.1:0-11720 GCA_045805165.1 Flavisolibacter sp. | reverse complement strand
AATGGAATATGCAACAGAAAAGAAAATGGATACCATTGAATTGCGGATATATCCGGGTGCTGATGGAACCTTTACATTATATGAAGATGAAAATGATAATTATAATTATGAAAAAGGAAAGTTTACCACTATTGGTTTAAAATGGAATGACAGATCTAAAATGCTAACGATATCCGGAGTAAACGGATCTTTTTCCGGAATGCTGAAGAAAAGGATGTTTCGGGTGGTCATTGTTGGAAAAACAAATGTCGAAAAAATGGTGAGGTATGAGGGGAAGGAAATAAAGTTGACAGTTGAAAGATAACAGCGGACAGAGAAGCGATGATTGTTGGCCGTTGTTCGTTGGTCGCTGTCTCCACTCAAGGGTAAACTAGGTTAAATTAGTGCAACAGGAAATGCTCTGTGAAAGAGTTTTTAAACAAATAGACCTTTAAGTTGTTTGCTACTTACAAGTTCAATGGATCTGACAGAGAATACTTCGAAAACATAAACCCTCAATCGTCAATGCTACCTCTATTAAATTAGTTTATTGGAGGGCAGGAATAGAATGGTGTTCGTGAGTGAAGAACCATTGGTTATTTATTTTTTTGAAGCCTATAGTGAGACGGAAGTTCAAAGTCGTATATTCTGTGCTTTGGCTTTTATCTTCACATTTCATTTTCGCATAGCTGAAGGCTACATATTCATCCGCAGTGATGTGCAGGTCCAGAATATCGAAAACCCCTGGCTTTGTGTATTTAAAGAAAAGGTCCCATGTTTTGCGATAAGCATCAAGTCCTATAGATTCAAAAGGCTCGGGTACATCGTACATAACTATATTTTCTGAATGATGTGCGATAATGGCATCGATGTCTCTGATGCGGACTGCTGCAGCCCAATTTTCTATTAGTTCGCGAATTTTTGATTCGGCTGATGAAGGCGTTAAAGAGTTAAGCATATCATTAATTGTTATATAACAAGTTGAAGTTAATTAGTTTATTAGCGTGTAAGGATATATTTCCCTGGATGGAGAAAGGCACGAATGGATAACAGCAATAGTGCAGGATCGATTACCATGGATACAGGTAAGTGACCTGAAAGTTTTTGAAAGCGAGATTGCAAAGCTTTATCGTATCAATTTTATTCCACAGAATTTTTTAATTGATAAAGAAGAGAAAATTGTAGGCAGGAATTTAAAAGGGAAGAAATTAGAGGAAAAACTAAAACTATTAATGACAATTAATCACTGATAGCGGATAGCTGATGGCTAATAGCTGATATCTGAGTTAGTAGTTGACAGGTTAACAAGTTGACAAGGAAGGTACCTAATGTAAAACAGACCAAATTATGATCTAAAAGCTAGAAGCTAATAGCTAGAAGCTTCCCTCTAGATCAGAGATCTAAAAATCAGACATCAGCGATTCCCTTAAGAGTTTCCATACACCTTAACAATACTCTCCTTTAACGGATCCCCTTTTTCCGAGATGATAAATTCAATGATCTCGGCAATTGCTTCAGGCTTTACCCACTTGCTGGCATCAGCATTGGGCATGCTTTTTCTGTTTTCAGGAGTATCAATTATGGATGGCACAATTACAGTTGCTGTAATATTTTTCTCTTTTCCTTCTTCATTTATATAAGCTGCTAATTTAAAAAGCAGGGATTTGCTTAAGCTATAGGCCACTGTATTTTTTCCATCAGCATCTTTTAACGCTGGCCTTGAACCAATAAAAAGGAATTTTCCTTTATTTCTTTCCAGCATATGCCTAAACAGTGGCTGTACAATAGAATAGGCAGTATCAAAATTCAGAGATATCTGCTTATGTATATCCTCCAATTTTGTCTTCTGTATAGATCCCATGGCAAATCCGCCAACAAGCAGTAAGGCAGCATCAATGTTTTTATATGTCTTCAACAGATTAGAAATTAAAATCGAAGAGGCCGATTCATTGGTAAGATCAGCCACTTCAACCTGAAGGTTTTCGTTTTTACCAAGGTCACTTATCGATTCTTTTTTTGCTACTATTGCTATTACTTTATACCCGGTGGATATAAAAACATCAGTAACAGCTCTTCCCAGGTTGCCACTGGCCCCTGTAATTAAAATAGTTGCCATATAACAAAAGTTATAGTTCTTGCTAATTCAAGTTAAATTTTTTATTTGTAACTTTTAGTTTCACAAACGATTGCCGATTGCCGATTTAAATTTCAAAAACCTCCTGTTTATGAAAAAGATACCTATACTTTTAAGTATGCTTTTAGTTACTGCCTGTTGTTATTCACAGCGCACTACACCTCAAATGCCAAATGCAAATCAGAAACCCGAAAGAACAAAGCTTGGATTGAAAGCCGGATATATCTGGTCGTATGCTACAGCAAATGAATCTGGTTTAACCTTAAATGGAAAAAATGGCTATATGTTCGGTGCCTTCCTGGCATTACCGGTGCATAGTGGAAGAGGTTTTCGTACCGAAATTGTGTATTCGCATCAGGGATACACCTTTGATAATGGAGGTCAGAATACTGCTGTAGAAAACGATTATATTTATCTGCCACAAATGGCCACATTCAATATTGGCAAATTCTTTCAATTTCAGTTTGGTGGCCAGGTGGGAATATTAGTGAAGGCTGCCAAAGAAGTATCGGGAAAGGACTCGAGCATGATGGATTTTATGAATAAGATCGATTATGGTTTTGCTGCTGGTATTGAATTGAACCCTGCCGCCGGATTTATTATTGGTGGACGATATAATCTGGGACTCGGGAAAATGTATAAGAAATTTGATCAGAGTTCGGGCAGTCCACAACCTAATTATTTTCCTCTTCCATTTGATCCAACAACCACCAATTTGAAGAACGGTGTGATACAGATATTTATAGGTTATAAATTTTAGTTGATCGCTGATATCTGATTTGAAGATGTCTGATTTAGAGAGAAGTTCCTAACTAGTAGCCCCTAGCGTCCAAACCAATTCGGTCTGTTTTACAGTAACTGACCTTCCTTGTCAACTTATCAACCTGTCAACCACCAACTCTGAAATCAGATATCAGACATCAGCGATCAGCGATTTTCTTCCTGCTTCCAATTATTTCCAAAACACCTGTATATGCAAATGGTTATCATTATCGGGGAACACGATGCCGAGTGTTGGAACAATTTGCTGAAGCTGAGGATTTATAAGATTCGATGCTGGTTGTGAATGGAATTTTCTATAATTACTATGGCCAAAGAATTCTCCCTGCAATGGCATTCCGAATCCCAGGCTATGACGATATTGTGAAGGCAGGGTCGTGAGATAATTCAGGATCCGCAAAACCATTAATGTGGAATCGTGTGACTCAAAATTATTCTTTATGTGATTTATGTCTATACAATTCCCGGCACAGTGACCCGTACATGAACCATCGGAATCCGGCTGGCGGATAAAACTGCCGAATGCAATTTCCTTATCATTATTCAAGCGAGCCTGCTCACTGATATGATACATTATTGGAAGTATCTGAACAATCCTGCTTTGAGGATCAAGGCTTATTATTTTTTCTCCGTTAACTATACTTTGCAACTGATCCTTTGAATGGAAATTGGAACCTAGAATTCCTGCATCCATATTTTCTATGATCTTCTGGGCATGCCACCTGTTGAAATCAAGAATGTTTTGAACAGAAGGCACATCGGCAGGAAAGTCAATAACAGGAGCTTTTGGAACTACCAGAGGTTTCATTACCCTCCATGTACCTGGACCTAATATTCCATCTGAATCATTCGCAGAAAATCCCTGAGCAGATTGCCATGATGCCAGCGCCTGGGCAAAAGCTTCTTCTCCCAGACTTACATCTGACATTCCGGAATAAGGCAAAAGTAAACTGTTGATAGCTGAAATATATTGTCCCCACCCAAGTGATGATGCATATTGCCTGTTGTAACGGACAGCAGTAGCTAAATTTCGGGTAGTAACATAATCTTCCTGTGAGTAAGATGAAGTTTCATCCGAAATAAGGAGGTCTTCAAATTCATCTTCGGTGTTCCATGAAGTTTCTCCAAGAAATTCATGCAGTTCTGGTCCATCATAGAATTCATAACCGGTATTATATGCTTCCGATTCACTTCCTGTATTTTTAATAAGTGTAGGATGCCCATAAGAAGGAACATAGCCACCAATCATTTTGCAAATGAATTGTCCCACTCCTAAGGTGCGTGTATCAAAATGCATAATATCTCCACTGGCACGTGGACCAAAATCCATTGCACCCCATGCCAGGCCAGCTATCTGACGTAAAGCATATACAAGATCGGGATGCAGGTTTAAAAATCCGTCAGAAGGATCTCTTTTATCAAAAGTGTAAGAAGTTTTCCAGTAATTGTATTCAGTTAAATCTTTTTTAAGTAAGGCTACAAATTCATTATTATTTTGCTTCAGTACCTGATACGCTTTAGAAGTATCTTCTCCATTTGCTTTGGCAATACTATCCAGGTAAGCAAAAATGGTTGTTCCAGGTAATTTTGAATTTCCTGATGCTTTTCGCAAAGCCTGGATCATACGGAATCTTTCTTGATAAGCAACAACTTTTTCATTAGATATCCAACCCGCACCAATCCATGGATTGCCCCAGACATTTATATCAATGGCAAGCCCTAGTCCATGCATAGCCTGATTATCGGAGGATAAGCGAGATGCACTGTACCTGCTTTTTGAATTGAATCCTAAGGCACGACCTAATGAAGCTGGCGTCATTCCTGAATACTGAGTCTGACCAAGCAACCATGCTTCTGCCTGACGCAATTTTTCCAAAAGCAATACATGAACTCCATCTGTAATGGGAATACCTAGCCAGGCGGGTCGAACAATGAAATCGAACCAATTGGATGCAGTGTAGGTTCCATTTGTTTGCTTTGAAACTTCATCTCTGACATCACTACGATTCAATTGTAGCTGTCCGTATAAACCGGAACTGTTTATTCTCTGTTTTAGTTTATGGTTGGTAAGCCCTAAGGTATCTAATGTTGACGGTCCAATAACTCCATCCTGCCAGCCAGCATCAATATAGGAAGCCAACTGGAACTGATGCACAGCTTCTGTAAATACGGCATCTACAGAAGGAGTAGTCGACGAATCGACCGCATAAACATTAGAGGAGTTCTGTTGATTATAATCGAGCATTGCTTTACGAACTGCCGAATAATCAATGAACTTATCAAGGGCAGAAATAATATCTGTAAGGTTTAATCCGGACTTCGAAACATTTGTCTTGTTTGCTACAGTAGCCTGCTTATTTTTTGAAACAGATAAGAAAGAGGATTGTGAAGAAACAGCTGGTTGTTTTGAAAAGACTTCAGCAATGGTTTCATTTTCTGATTCCGCGGTTTCATAGCTTCCATAAATTTCTGAAGTACTTAATTCAGCTGTCGTTTCAGATTCTATATAATTCAGGTAAGAAGTTACTCCTGAATTATATTCTTTCTGCATTACCTTATTTACAATTTCCAGGATAATATTTTTATAGGTAAGGCCTTTACTATTAGGATTATCTATTCCATATGTTTTATTTTCTTCTTCTTTACGAAAATATAATGTACGCTCAATTCTGCCGAGTACATCATTTCCATCTGTCCACGAACCTTCATTTTTACCAATCGACTTTACATATACATCATACGGAACTGCCGATTTAAAAACGGAATAGCTGTGCACTCGCTCAAAGAAATTTACTCTGAGAAAAACATCCTTTTCAATAAGCAGTTGATTTAAAGGATAGCGATATTGCGTCCAAATGCCCCACAAAAAATTAAGGATCTTCCGCTTGCCTTCAGAAAGACTATCCTCAGCTCCTACCCTTGCGTGGATATTAGTGAAATAAAAATACAAATGCTTTCTATCCGGATCATTAATAATGGTATATACATCTGACTGATCCCAATCTTCAATATCATTGGAACTATTCTGGCAATGCACAAATATCCGCGCATGCGGCGAATAGAGGTTCATAACATTGGAGAGAGCGATGCGCATGATCTTCTGGTCGTCCCTTACGGTATCTTCCAAAGCTGTTATGTAATCGAGCAGCTTGTTGAATTCAGTCTGAACTTCTTTTTCTGCTCCAGGCCTTTTCGACCATCTTATAGAAGAAATGGTGTCATCGAATTCATGCTGGATAACTGTCTGATCCGGCAGCCAGGTAACTGCATTCATTGCCTGCAGCATTACATCTGCAAAAGAAAAGGTTCTTGAAATAATAGCCTGCCTTCTTTCCTCCGCCTCTTTCTCTTCATAGTGCTTTTTAACCAGGCCAAGAGCTATCTTACCTAAGGCACCAGCTATTTTCCCTGCAGGTGTTTCCCCTGCAAAATCCATTAAGGCATCAACAGATAAATAAACACCTTCACGAAATAAGGAAGATTCTTCTTTTTCATTTCCTATTTCCGTAACAACTTTTGTCTGAATATTACCGAGTGCATTTTTTAATTTTTCACCCAGCTTACCCATTACTTCCGTAAACCTTCTTGCCGCTTCTTTTGTATCGCCCATTTTAATATGTGCCCTCACTTCGAACGGGGCAGATACACCTTCTATTTTCGTTCTGAGAATGTCCCATGATTTAGGCCCTAGTACTCCATCAACACCATTTGGAATATTTCTTATCAGATCTTCCTGACCTTGCCATTTAGCTACGGCAAGTGCGAAATACTTTCCATTAAGTGGCAGGTCATATTTCAGGATATTCATTCTTACAAAATATTGTAGAATGAAATTTATGCTCTTGCCCCATACCTGATCTCTGTAGTACTTGTTTGCCTTAACTGCATTTTCTACATTTATTCGGACATACCTGAAGTCAAAGAAGCCCAGGTCTTCCTGCAAGGCTGACCATGTTTCTATATCCAGTACTCCTTTAGCAGATGCTGTAATTTTTTTAACGCCCTGATATCTGTCAATTGCTTTAGCCAATGCCCTGTAATCTATATCCTTTGTATAAGGATCTTTTGCATAAATACCAATCTGCGTATTCAACTTATCTATGACCTGGTTGATATAATTTCCCCATTTTAATGATACCATGTATTCCTTATTCCTTTGCATCGCTCCTTCCAGCTCGGCATCATTCAGTTCCTGTTCCATCTGTGGCAATGTAGATTGCCAGGATTCTTTATTTATTGTAACAGGATCGAGGAGCGGAGATTCTAATTCGTAAAACATGATGAGGAAGTTTAATTAGCTAATCAGCTAATTAGCTAATTAGTTAAGTACTGGTTTTGGTTTGGGAGCAACCACTGTGCCGTTTTGTTGAACCTTAACCGTGCCCGTAATATTGGCTTCCGGATTCTTAATCTTATGTCCTGTTGCTTTTTCCCAATTATTGATGACTGTAAGGAAGGCATTCATGTAATCGCTATCAAGCGAAAGTGTAACGGGAGGGTTCAGACTGGAAAGCATATTCTGCACATTTCCATTATTATCCAAATAACCACCTGCTTCAAGTAAATTAAGAATATTTGCCGCAGCGCCAGCCATTTCAAACATAGCCTGGCATTTGGTATGTGCCTGAATTCCTACTTTATTTCCAATTTTAATCAATCGTTCACCAATAGTTGATGACTGGCAATTGAGGAATTGAACTACAGGTGTATTATCCGAAATAATGAATGTAAACCAGGACAATAAAATAACAGAAGAAAACTCTTCGTAAGAAAGATTTCTTGTAGCATATATGTTTGGTCCGCCTGGTCTTCCACCTCTGCGTGCGGCCAATAATTCCTGCAACTGTACTGCCAGTTCCACTACATTATTAACATCCGAAGAGTTTTGTCCGGATGTATTTCTTGCATTGGTATACGCTTGCCATATTTCTGAAAGATATCTTTCAAATAATGGAATAAACTGCTGGTTGGCGGTATTCGCTTTATAATATTGCATGGTGCTTCCGGAACCGGAACTGATGTCTCCAAAAGCGAGATCAATACCAAACATTCTGTAATAAGCATTCCTGCGGTTGGCATCATAGCTTGGCCTGATAAGACTTCTTATATTGCTGGAACGTGTATTTTCATCTTTGAAGAATAATTTTTCCGAATTGAATATCCACTGTAATACTTCGGGAATCTGTGCCACTCCTAATTCTTCATCCATTACATATTTTTCAATTACCCTTTCAAATATTTGAAGTATACGTGTATTCTCCAACAAATAGGCATATATCAAATGATAGTTTGGAGATTGGGTAAAATCGCTCATTGTAGTTGGAGGTGTACCAGGCCAAACATAAGTACCTGCTGCATCTACATCATGCCAGTGGCGAACCATTGCTCTTTCTATTATCGAATAATCCTGATAGCTTATATAAGCTCTTTTATCCGGTAAAGCAAAAGAAGATACAGGCGTAGAAAACCCATTTGGAGTAATTGTTACAGGAGTAAGTGTCAATGCAAAAGGTGGATTAAGGTAATCACTTACAATCCTACCTGAAGGGAAAGGAGCTATGGGGCTGTTTATTGTAGCAAATATGAGGTTATCTATAGCATCCATAAATTTAAATTTTAGAAGTTTGTGATTGTTGCTTTTGTGAAAGAGGTTGCTTTCTGGATTCTTCCATTTTCAAAAATTCCTGGGCTTTTTTCAGTTTTTCAGAAATTTCCAGAATTTCAAGGCGCTCCTGTTCTTTATTGTTCTCATCCAGGATTTCCCCATATGTTTTCGCACCATATATTTTCTTAGTATTCTCATTTACATTTCTGAAATAAACTATGCCGGCGCCACTTATAGATTCTGCAGCTGAAGTTGCCTGATCAACGAAACTTCCGCCGCCTTGCAACATATCAATCTTTTTTAGATCAAATTTGATCTGATTTATATATTGTATTAACTCATTTCTATAACTAATAAGAATTCCAATATCTGAAGGTTTGGATCCATCATCCTGTATGGCCTTTTTTAATTTTGTTTCTACAATTTTTAATTCATTAAGAGACTCTTCAAGTCTTACATTCAGATCAATAACTATTTTATTTACCTCCTGCGTGGGAAGCATCCGGATGTCTTCTATATCTATTGCCATATATTCTGATTTTAAATGTTTATAATAAAAAGTCAATTCATTTCCACTGAGAATCCCAGCTTCATCATCCACTCCTCCTGCTGCTTGTATAAGGCTTCCAGATCGCCTGTTCCCAAACCAATACGGTAACCATTTAATGCCAGCAACCGGATACATTCTTTCCATATCCATGCATGGGAAGTGAAGAGTGAAGGCCCCGCCATGTATTCCAGCTTTTCCAATTCGGAAGGACTAACTCTCATTGGATTGATAAGGAGTGAGAGAGGCCGGTTGCCAAATGCACGATAAGATGTTTTTAATACCAGCTTCACAACATCCGGTAGCACCTCCTTACAAAGCTTAATTAATTCCACGGAAGGAAAATTCACCAGGTTGATATCATAATCATTAAGGAATGCTTCTTCAAGATCATCCCATGGGCCGGATCCATAAAACTGCCTACACATTTCCACATTCATTAAAACCCTTATGTAGCATATGGGATGAGGATCATTGACCTGGTAAGCAAAAACAGCCTGTGGCGTGCCGCTAACTACATCATGCAAGGCCGCAACAGCTGCATAACCTGTATGAACAAACGCAAAAGCATCTGCAGCAATTTCGCTCGACCAACCTGCAAAAGCTGAACCCACCAGCTTAGAATTTGCATTCAATCCATTTTGTAATGTATTTGAAAGTTCGGTGTTCCAATCTAATACATGTGCCACCTGATGACCTGTTTCATGAATGATGGCAGTTGGCCGGAATAAATTATGCTGTGTGATCTTTATAGCTGCTACTGAACTTATTTTACCATCCCACAGTCGAAGTCCTGCTTTTAAAATAGAAGCTCCTACTCCCTTATCTATATATGTAAGAACAGATGGAACTACTTTTCCCAAAGGATCCAGTAACTCCTGCATGCTTCTTTTGCATAAAATATCACAGGCTCGTAGAAGGGCTGCTATATTGGGAGTGGTTCGTGAATTAATGGCGATCGTATAAAAGTGAATGGTCTCTTCAGCTTTCAGATATTTTTCTCTTAATTGCATCAGTCCCCTTTTCATTGAACGAAGAGATTGAAGATCATCAGAGGATTGAAGCTGCTTTTTCAACGTAGTGCCTAAGGCAACTACTTCATTAATGCTTTGCTGCAAAGACTGACGCAATGAGATCGCAATGTTATGATCAATCCCCTGCCATGCTGTTCCGGATGCCTGCCTATCCAAATCGGATAAGCGCGATGCAGCCTGAAGCCAGTGATTGACCTGGCGAATCAATGAATTGTGTACAGCAGAAACAGCGGCTAACATGATTATCAAATTGAATTAGTCAAACACTTTATCTGGAACGATCTGAATTTCCGGGGACGGTATATTAGGTATCTTCAGTCCGGATAGATCATTGATAGATAAATTGCCACGAATGGCATTGATCACAGCACGTATGGCTGACATTCCCTGAATATTTTTGAAAAGTATTTTTATGGTTACGCCATCCTGGGGCTTAGCCTGTGCTTCTTTAAATTCAGCCGCCCTGGCCTTGAAATAATTTCCCAGTGACTGATAAGCCATGTCTGCGATCTTTTCGATCATTTTTCCAACCAGTGATGATATAAGCTCTTTACCAGAAAGTTTTCCGATAACAGAAGAAATATCAAATTGTTCGGTCATCTCAGGATAATGTTCCAGATACAATTCCGGTATGGCCTCATGAATGATCTTTACTTTAGATGCTACATTATTTACCAGCATATCATTCAACACATTTTTAACTGCGTTGCGAACAGTTTGCGCTGCACCAAGAAAATCGTTGCGGTTCAATTTCTCTACAATTTGCTTCGCATCTTCTTCACTGAAATAATAATTGATCGCAATTTCTGATTTTGTAAAGTTTATCACGCCTTGTATATCTCCTGACTGAGATGGTCTTGCAGTAACAGGTTCGCCGTTGGGTACGTGTTTGTGCATGCCATGGTGCACATGAGGGATCCTTAATTTGGCACCGCTGATCTCCAGGTAATAAAATCTTTCACCCGGAGCAATCCTGAAACGGTTGGCAATCAGCTTTCCTTCTATGGCTCTACCCATAACAGGCTCTTTCAATAACAAAGATGCTGCCTGATGCGTAAGAGGTTGTAATTGCACCCAGGCAAATGGTTGTGAAGCATTTAATCCTGGAAGCTTCTCAAATTTGCTGATGCGGCTTAATCTTGTATCTTTTACTGCTTCATATAAATGTACTTTAGCCTGAATGGGCTTGGAAGGATCTAGTCCTAATTTATCCCGAAGGAAATTTGCCAATGGCAGGCCCCGGAACGTTTTAATAGTAGCAGCAGTTTGTGGATCGATCGTTACATTGAATACATGGGTGAATTTTTTATAGTAGTGCCCGGGACCTGATCTTGGCATTAACACCCATAATCCATTCTGCTTGGATGTACGCACCTGTTCTTTTATATATTGAGACGGGAAATTATCTGCGGCTGCAGTTTCAAATGCTTCGAGCAAGCTTAACGAAAGTGCTTCCTGATCATTCACCATATTTTCATTCAGACCATTCATATTCTGAATGGTTTCCTGTATTGTATTAGCAATGGCCTCATAACCCAGATCGGGACGCTGAGCTTCGTATGTTTCAAATCCCATAGCACTAAGTCCTACATCAATAATGCTGGCAGCTAAAGGTTGCGCAACATTTTCTGGAACATATTT
>JBJMLT010000319.1:0-3035 GCA_045805165.1 Flavisolibacter sp. | reverse complement strand
TGGACTTGATCTTTTTGGTTACTTTTTGCATCAAGGCAAAAAGTAACGTAAAGCAAAAATCAAAAACCATTTAATGAAATAGCTTAATTTTTTACACCAGAAAAAAGTGGAAAAAGAATAACAATGATGCCGATGCAATAAGAACTTGATCTTTTTGGTTACTTTTTGCATCAAGGCAAAAAGTAACGTAAAACTAAAAATCAAAAACCATTTAAAGAAATTAACATTGCTCCACTTTTGCATCAAGGCAAATACGAAGTATTCGACGAGACAATTAAAAATCAATTATACCCGAGTCAAAAGTGGAAATAAAAAAATAAGAAGAAAGCCTAATGCAATAAGAACTTGATCTTTTTGGTTACTTTTTGCATCAAGGCAAAAAGTAACGTAAAATAAAAATCAAAAAGAATTTAATGTAATAGCTTAATTTTTTTACACAAGGAAAAAAGTAAAGTAAAGACACAAATAAAAAAGTACAAAAGACTTAATTCTGTTAACATCCATTATTCCAATACTTCCCCATTATACTTCTAACAAATAAAACACTTCGTTTCATTTGTTCCATCCCTTCCACACCATCCTCAATACTAACCCATCCATCAAACCCAACCCTCTTCAATTCCAAAAAGATAGTATCATAATCATTTAATCCCTTTCCAATTTCACCATGTCTTAAACGAGAAGCATATCCTATACTATCCATCTCTTCTTTTCTTAGGTCATCTAAAGTTCCACTAATTAAATACCGGTCACTTGCATGCATGGTAACTACTCTGTCCGAAATTTGTTTCAACAGATCAATAGGATCATCACCTGCAAGGAATGCATTGCTCGGATCAAAATTTACTCCAAAATTGGTATGATGAATTCGATTAACCAACTGTATAAATATATCTGCTTTTTGAGCAAACTCCGGATAGGCCCAGAAATCATCCTTGTAATGATTCTCCAATATCAATGTAATATTTTTCTTTTGCGCATATGCTAAACTTGCTTCAATGCATTCAACACAATAATCAAGACCTTCTTCAATCGATATACCTGGCCTTTTTTGTCCCGATAATACCCTGCAATAACTTCCACCCAAAGCCTCCGTCATATCTATCCAGTGTTTTTCCTTGGCAATTTCATTTTCTCTGAATGATTTATCCTTATGTGTAAAGTCAGGTGAGCAGCACATCATGGGAATTTCTTTGCCTGAATCTTCAACCTGTTTACGAAATTCTTTCCAGCGCCTTTCATCTTTCATTTCAAGAAATCCCGCGTACCATTCTAATCCGTCAACATTCATAGAACAGCCTATATCTATCCATTCACTCAGTTTCATACTTCCGTCTTTGCAAAGGGCCTGCATAAATGCTTTGGGAAATACAGCCAGCTTAGGCATTTTCTTTTTTTGAATGTATTGTAGAGGGATCTTTTGGTGGATTACGGCCAATAAATGGATATTGCTCAAGGTCCATTACCTGACCGCTTACAGGACCGCTTTCATCAGACAACCAGTAAACTGCTGCGGCAGCAATTTCTTCCGGTAATAAAATTCTTCCGGCAGGAGCGTAAACGGGTGGTAATTTTTTGTACCAGTTATCATTCAGTCCGTGTTTTCTTTTTCTTTCTATTTCAGTTTCTGTTAGAACCCATCCTGGATTGATCTGATTCACACGCACACCATTTTCACGATGTAATGTATCTCCTAAATTCCTCGTCATGGTCATTAGTGCGCCTTTCGAAACACTATAAGGTAGTAGGTTTGGTTCACCACTCCAGGCATTCACAGATCCGATGTTCAAAACGCATCCACCTGTTTTCGCTAAATAGGGGAGGGCTTCCTTTATCATTGAATAGGGAGCGAGGGTATTTACCTCAATTACTTTTCGGAAGAATAAAAGATCTGTAGTATGAATATTGGATGATACTACCATCGCTGCATTATTAACAACAGCATCCAGCCTGCCGAATGATTCCATAGCTTTTAGTACGATCCGTTCACATGCTCCTTCACGCCCAAGGTCTTCAATGTGCAGCACTGCATTATCATTTCCCAGTTCGGATATTGCTGTTTCACCCAATTCTTTTTCCAGTCCGTGGATCAATACTTGAGCGCCTTCACTTACGCAGCGGTAAGCGATGGCTTTACCTATTCCGGTGGTGCTTCCGGTTACAATGATCACTTTATTTTTCAGCCTCATTTATGCAGGTTTAAGTATGCTTTTTACAACATCGCCACTATGCATTTTTTCAAACGCATCTTTCCATTCAGTCAGTGGCCAGATGCCTCCTATAATTGGCTTCACAGATAATTGTCCTCCCGCCAACAGTCCAATCACCCTTTCCCACACCGGCCAGTTATGGCTGAAGCTACCCTGAAGGGTTACATTTTTCTGTATCAAAGGATCCAAAGAAAAATTCATTGGTTGAGGACCCCAGCCAACTTTTGTAATATGTCCCTTCGGCCGCACCCATTTTAATGCAAGCTGCAATGTGCTGCTATGGCCTGCGGCATCAATTATGCAATCAGCTCCAAGTCCGTCTCTTTGTATTACCCAGTCAGTAGCATCGCTAATAATTATTTCGCAACCATATTTCCTTGCTGTTTCAAGTCGTTGCTGGTCCTGTGGCAAACCGACAATTGCAACTTCTGCACCACACAACTTTGCAATCGCAGCACAAAGAATGCCTATAGTGCCCGGACCAATAACAAGCACTCTGTCTCCAGGCTTAATGCTGGAATTTTCAACTGTAGCATTAAAAGCAACGCAAGATGGTTCAGTTAGGCAGGCTTCTTCAAATGAAAGAGTAGATGGAATGGAATGCAGGCATCTGGATGGTACGCGAACATATTTTGTCATAGCTCCATTAACACCATATCCAAATCCTTTACGTGTAGGGTCAAGATTATATAATCCCTGTTTCGTCATAGGATTATTCACATCAATAATGGCTGCTGTTTCACTAACCACTCTGTCCCCTTCTTTCCATAATGCAACCTGATTGCCTTTCTGAATAATGGTTCCTGCAAACTCATGCCCCAATAC
>JBJMLT010000318.1:0-2424 GCA_045805165.1 Flavisolibacter sp. | reverse complement strand
TATTGTGATGTGGAAGCAGTTGCTCGCATAATGATAATAATTAAAAGAAGTAATTAAAAAAAAGATTGAATACAATGAATAATAGAAGAAATAGAATACGCTCAATGATTTAGAAAATCAAGGTTCATTTCCAGGAAAGATAATTGAGGTAAATACATTTGTGTTGTATGGACTACAAATATACTTCTTTGTTTAGAATAGTTGAAAAGTAACAACTAAGGAAAAAAATTCCGCAGCTTACATATTGATGTTTTTCAAAAATGCTTTTTGCTTATACATCCACTTTATTCTCTCCTCTGTAATTCAGTTCAGTTACTCCACTAGCAAATTGATGAGTAGACAATAATGTTAGTTTTATTTTTTCTTTGATGCCTGTAAAAAGTGGAATTCCTTGTCCAAGAATAACAGGATTAACAAATAGCCAGTAGCCATCAATCAGGTTATGTTGAATAAGTGAATGTGTTGCAGTCGGACTGCCAAAAAGCAAGATCTCTTTACCTGACTGTTGTTTTATTTCATTTATTTCGTTTGAGAGGTTGTCGCTAATAATTTTTGTATTAGTTAAAACCGTGCCTTTCATTGTTTTTGATAAAACAACCTTGTAAACTTTATTATACCATTTTGAGTGTTCGATGTCGTGCCGGGAAGCTGTCGGCTCGTCTCCTGCGGTTGGCCAGTAATTTTCCATCATCTGATAAGTTACTCGTCCATATAATGCAGTGTCGCTTTCTTTTATCCGCTTGCCAACATAATCAAAAATTTCTTCATCAACTTTAATCCAGTTCATTTCTCCGTTCGGTCCTGCAACAAAACCGTCAAGCGATATGTGCATAAATGAAATTAATTTTCCCATACAGTTCTATTTTTTATTATTGTCTTTGCCGAGATCAAACAAGCTCTCAGTTTTCAATAGCTCACCTACTTAATTAATTATTAAACTTCCATTCATGCACCACTATAAATCACTCCAGTAGTTGGAGTTTCATAAAGTTCTATCCGGTTTAATAATGGAAGTAAAGGCTTGATCTGTTTCCAGATCCAGATGGTTATGAATTCGGCTGTAGGATTTTCCAGACCGGGAATATCATTGATCAATTTATGATCCAGTTGATCTATAACTTTACCCACCACATCTTTAAGTTCCTTGAAATCCATGATCCATCCATAATGTGGATCTGGCTCGCCTTTAATTACAACTCTAAGCCGGTAGGTATGCCCATGCATGTTTTTACATTTATGGCCATCCGGAACATTAGGTAAAAAGTGGGCTGAATCAAAGGAAAATTCTTTATAGATCTCCATTACGTTTGTTCTGGCTGCAAAAGTAATAGAACAGTATTGAAAACCTTATAAACGGAGTGATTTTACAAAATAGTTATCAGGAAAGAACGGAAGTAGTTCTGGAAGATCTTTGAATAATCCGAATACAGTTGATCCTGAACCTGAAAGGGATGCATATATAGCACCTGATTTATATAATTGTTCCTTAATGGATTTGATTTGTGGGTATTCTTCAAATACAGGAGCTTCGAAATCATTCATAAGTTGGTCTTTCCATAAATTAACAGCCTGATGAGGGATCTCTTTTAAGGATGGCCTGTTTTGTTCCGGAATGATTTTGGAAAATGCCCATGAAGTTGGAATATGGATACGGGGATTAATCAGAAAAAGATAATAATCTTTAAGATCTATTGGAACGGGTTCCAGAATCTCACCTCTTCCCTTCGCAATGGCAGGCTGATTTAAAAGAAAAAAAGGACAATCACTTCCTAATTCAAGTGCATAACGTTTCAACTGTGAGCTTTGAAGACCGAGATTAAATCTTGTATTTAAAAGCATTAAAAGGAATGCAGCGTCTGAACTTCCGCCACCCAGGCCTGCTCCGGATGGAATTACCTTATGCAAATGCAATTTCACTCCCTTTAAAAAAGGATAATCCTTTTTAATTAATTGGAAGGCTTTATAACAAATGTTTTCATTCGTAGGAATATCGAGGAAAATACCGGATTGGCTAAAATTCAATTCATCGTCAAAATCAGGATGATGGATCAATTCGAGCCCATCATAAAAAGGGATAGGATAAAAGATCGTTTCCAGGTTATGAAAGCCATCCTTCCTTTTTTCCGTTACCTGTAATCCTAAATTGATCTTGCCATTGGGGAAAACCAGCACGTAGTTATTTTAAATGCGAGTTGATGGATAAGTGGGTTCTTCGATCTTTAATGTCCTTTTCTTCGGGCATTGATCTCGTCCCGTATCGGAATAGCCCGTATATAATCTTCCTGCTCCAGCACTTCATTCAGCAAGGTTTCAAGTTCCTCTAGTGACATCTTCTTAAGGTCTTCCTTTGTTCCCTCCTCTTCATGTGTTGTTACGGTTGGAGTTTTCTTTTTCTTGCCGCTTCCAGGATCTTCCATTAGTATG
>JBJMLT010000317.1:0-5837 GCA_045805165.1 Flavisolibacter sp. | reverse complement strand
TTTAAAATTTACGGCTGTTATATGGGAGACTTTCAAATTAAAAAACAATCAAAAGTTTACGATGCAGTTATTGTGGGGTCAGGTGCAGGAGGAGGAATGTCAGCTTATGTTCTGGCTAATTCAGGACTAAAGGTTGCATTAATAGAAGCGGGACCTATGTATGACCCTGCAAAAGATTCAAATCAATTAAAGAATCCATGGGATTCGCCCCGCCGTGGCGCAAGTACTAAATTCAGACCATTCGGAGATTTTGATGGTTGTTATTGGGGATGGGAAATAGATGGAGAGCCTTATACTCAATCCGGTGATTCAAATTGGGAATGGTGGAGAGCCAGGATGCTTGGAGGAAGAACCAATCACTGGGGACGAATTTCTTTACGGTTTGGACCTAAAGATTTTAAAAGGAAAAGTATTGATGGATTAGGAGATGACTGGCCTATAGGATATGAAGATATTAAGCCTTATTATGATAAAATAGACCGCTTACTTGGAGTATTTGGGACAAATGAAGGATTGCCAAATGATCCTGATGGGGTTTTTCTTCCTCCTCCAAAACCTAGGCTCCATGAATTATTTATTAAAAGGGCAGCTACAAGCATTGGAGTTCCGGTTATTCCATCCCGCCTATCTATTCTAACGAAGAAAATTAATAATGAAAGGGGAGTATGCTTTTATTGTGCACAGTGTGGGAGAAGTTGTAAAGTATATGCCGACTTTTCATCTTCATCCGCTTTAATAATTCCCGCACTTAAAACAGGGAATATTGATCTTTTCACCAATGCCATGGCAAGAGAAGTATTGACCAATAAAGATGGAATGGCAACCGGAATATCTTATGTTGATAAAAATGATTTGCAGGAGTATCAAATTACCGGCAGAACAGTAATTCTTGCAGCCAGTGCCTGCGAATCTGCAAGACTTATGCTCAATTCAAAATCAGCAAGGCATCCAAATGGACTTGCTAATTCCAGCAATGTAGTAGGAAAGTACTTACATGATTCTACAGGCGCTGACATGGGAGGAATTATTCCGGAATTGTTTGACAGAAAACGTTACAATGAAGATGGCGTAGGTGGAATGCATGTGTACTCACCATGGTGGCTGGATAATAAAAAGCTTGATTTTCCCAGAGGTTATCACATTGAATACGGCGGTGGGTTTGGGATGCCTCTATATGGATTTAACTGGGGAATAGAAAATTTAAATGGAAAATATCAGGTTAAAGGCAAGCAAAAAGAAGCTGGCGGCTATGGAGCTTCATTAAAAGAAGATTACAGATATTTTTATGGCGCTCATGTTGGAATGGCTGGCCGGGGTGAAGGAATTGCACGTGAAGACAGCTATTGTGAAATAGATCCGAGTGTGGTTGACAAATACGGAATTCCTGTATTACGCTTCCATACAAAATGGAGTGATTATGAAATAAAGCAGGCAAAGCACATGAAGGAAACGTTTTCTGAGATCCTGCATTCTATGGGGGCTGTTATTACATGGGGAGGAGATGATGGTCCACACAATAATTACGGTCTTCATAATCCAGGCAATATTATACACGAAGCAGGAACAGTGCGAATGGGAAATGATCCAAAAAGATCGCCCCTGAATAAATGGAATCAGGCGCATGATTGCAAGAACCTTTTTGTTATGGATGGCGGACCTTTTGTTAGCCAGGCTGATAAAAATATAACATGGACCATTCTTGCCTTATCTATGAGAGCCTCTGAGTACCTTGTGGGTGAGATGAAAAAACAAAATTTATAATCATTATTGCATTAAAATAAAATTATGGATAGAAGAGAATCATTACGATTACTTGCATGGTCCACAATTGCTTCCGGAGTTGTTGTAGAGGCCTGTAAACCTTCAGAAAAAAAACAAACCATTACAGCAGCCGCCAATGGCGACTCTACCGTAACTATAAATCGCATGCCTGAAGAAGTTGCTGCCTATAATAATATCATAGGCAATAAATTTTTTACGGCGGATGAAAAGGCAACGATAGCTGTTTTAAGCGATATTATTATTCCAAAAGATAACATTTCCGGCAGCGCCACTGATGCCGGCGTTCCTGATTTTATTGATTTTATAGTAAAAGAGAAGACGGAATTTCAAACTCCATTGCGCGGAGGACTGCGATGGCTGGATCTGCAAAGTTATAACAGATACCAAAAAGCATTTAAAGATTGCAATTCACAACAACAGATCTCTATTGTAGATGAAATTGCTTATCCTTTAAAAGCAAAGCCGGAAATGAAGCAAGGAGTAGCATTCTTTAATTTGTTGAGGAACCTTACAGCCACAGGATTCTATACTTCCAAAATTGGATTAGAGGATGTTGGATATATGGGTAACCGGCCTAACCAATGGAATGGAGTTCCTGATGATGTATTAAAGCAATACGGTTTAAGCTATACAGAAAAGGAATTGAAAGAATGTGTATCCTTTACCTAGATCTATTAAGATAATATAAGAACACCGGATCTAATTGACAAATCAACTGATCCGGTGTTTTTTTATTTATAACTCACGCGTTTATCTTGGACCTAAATATGTCATGTGCTCATCAAACGTAGCTTTTAAACCTCCGTTCTGCTTCAGAAAATATTTTACATCAATAGTTTGTGAACCAGGATTGTATTTATTGATGCCAGAAGGATCCAATTCTGCGGATCTTCCACGAGTTGGAGAAGGCTGACCATATAAATTAGTAACTGAGATAATATTATCATTGGTATCGAAAGTAAATACCGGGTCAAATTCACCATAGACTCCGCCTCCGGCTATAAAATGAAAATTACCTACAGATGGTATGAACATGGTAACAGAATTTGCTCCTGTAGTTATTAATTGCACTTCATATGGATAGGGATCACCCGGAGTAGAACTATTTCCTGCAGATAGTACATCAACCAAAGTGCCATCTAATAAATAACGACCATCGTACTTATTTTTAATTCCGAACGCATAAATACCAGAACCGGTATTACTACTTACAGTATATCCAGGATTGCTTACACTTGCAATTTTATATCCGAATGCAAAATCATTTCCAAGGAAGTCAGATGGATTCAATTTTACCTGAAGATATCCGATATTCGAACCTTTTGGAATGGTTACAACTCCACCTGGATTCACTATTGTATAACTGCCTGACGGAGGTGTTACGTATGATGTTCCATTAGCTGCATTATATGCTTCTACCAAAGTAGTATCCTGCACGAGAGTTACTTTAATATCTTCAGTAGCAGGAGCATTCGAAGATAAAACTACCGGGATCAAATTGAAAGTAGTATCGCTATTAGACGCATTGAATGATTGATGCAGAAAATTACTACTGCTGATAGCATTCAATTTTATCTCAACAATTTTCTGCGTACCATTTGAATGCACGGACTGTGTCAGTCCTTTATCGAAATCGCTATCTTTTAAGCAGCTTGTAAACTGTATGGAAAGAACGATCAATAAAGCATAATATTTTATCAATGACTTCATGTTAAATTATTTTTTGTTGTTCTTTAAGGTTCCCAGAAAATTTTTGAAGTGAAAATGTTTATAGTTCCTTCGGAATTTACATTACCTGCGTTTGTTGTATATTCTGTTTCAGGATAAGGCAATCGTTTTGGAAGCGTACTGGATAATTTACCTGGATTTACTGTTATGTAACCATTGTCCGGCAACATGTTCAATCTCCTAAGATCACTCCATGCCTCCACTGGGTCAACTCCTGCAAGAGCAATATATTTTTGATAAGCGATGAATTTAGCCTGAGATTCAGGATCGCTTCCTGCATTTGACCAGTTAGCAATTGTAGTATTGCTAAGATAACTGGCTGCTTCATTAACAGCATCCGGTACACCTAACCAAACAAATGATTCTGTAACGGCAGCTTCATAAGCAGTTTTTGCATCGCCGGGAAGCCATCCTCTTGCAATAGCTTCAGCTTCTAAGAACATGCTTTCAAAAGCCGGCATGATCCATTGGTCTTGCTCTGCACTTCCAGCAAGTCCGGGACCAATGTTAGAAGTTTGTGCGCCTGGAGGATTTCCCTGAGCCAATCCATAAACAGAACCTGTGAAAGTCCCTGATGAATTGGGTTTGAAAAATCGTTCAAGTCTTGGATCATTTGTGCTTTTAAGTAATGAGATAAAATAATCATTTGCCGTATTAAAAGTGTTAGCCGTAACTCCGGTTGGCGTTAATCCATAATTAGCATAAAAAGGATTTTGCTTATTGGTTGTATTGGAATATCCAGGATTCACATTTATATTTTCTCCCTGGTGTAATACTCCACCATTAGCAATAATTTTTGCCGTTTCTGTTCCCGGGTTAAACCCTGAAATTTCAGATTGCCTTATAAGCAATCTTAATTTTAATGTATTGGCGAATTTTACCCATAGCGTTTTATTTCCATGATTCACTATGTCAACAGTCTGAAATGTGCTTCTTTCCGTTTGACCCATATAAGATATGGCCGTATCAAGCTTTTTCTGAAGATCATTATAAATGTCCTGGCCTTTATCATACTTAGGTGACTGAAATTGTGAGTTCTGGAACGTTTGGGAATATGGAATATCGCCAAACATATCTACCAATTCCTGCCATAATTTTGCTGAAAGAATCATTGAAGCTCCGGATAAAACGGTATCACCTTCCGCAATTGCTTTTACCTGAACCTGATGCAGATCAAACAAATTATCATAATACGATTCCCATATATTATTAGTGAATGTATTATCTATATTATAGGTAGTTTGATCCTGAGGTATAGCAAAATCGCCAGTAACAGACCAATATCCCAACCATTGATTGAGAAAGGTAAAGTTGGCACCTGAAAGTTGTACACCAACCGCATGCGCAGCCTGAGGAAAAATTAATTCGGGAGTAATATTATTTTCTGTAACACTATTAGGATTATCATTAACATCCAGGAATTTTGTTTTGTTACAACTGACGGATGCAATGGAAATTATAGTGAAAAAGAATAATACTCTCTTATATAAATACTTCATTAAATAAAGATTTAAACGTTTTAAAATTGTACGGTAATGGTTCCACCATAAAAACGTGCTGATGGTGATTGAAATGAACTTGCCAATCCAAATGTGTTATTGGAAGAAGAGAAGTTGAATTCCGGATCACCCCATTGATTTGATTTTGGAACGAACAGCAAAAGATTACGGCCTACCACAGATACATTCAACCGTTTGATGACCTTTCCATTTCCTATATATTTCAAAGGAATAGAATAGGAAATATTTACTTCCCTTAATCTAACTGAAGCCGCACTTGCAAAATAGTTGGTGGCAATAGCAGTATTTACAGCTGCTGCCCAAAATCCTGCATTACCATCCTGCACCACTATATTAGTATTAGGAACATATTTTGAACCATCCCAATAAACTGAATTTGGAAATACAAATCTCTGCCGTCCATACTCAGCACTTCTTGCAGATATACCTGCAAAATCTTCATCAGACCCAAGACCTGAATAAAAATCATGACCTGTTTTATAATCCCATGTCATGCTAAATCCAAAATTTCCAATTGAATAAGACGGTGTAAATCCGACAACCCATAAAGGCAATGTTCTTCCTTTAACCACCAGGTCATTACCCTTAGTTGGAAATCCGGTTACTGGATCTACAATTACCCTACCCTGAGGATCTCTGGCATAATCTGTTAACTGGAATGCAAATGCAGGTCTTCCTACAATAGCCACGTTATTCGCTGTCGGAGAACCTGAGGCTACCTGAATAAAGCCTTGCGAACCCGATTGGAAAGAACCGCCAATTGTTGAAGAAGGCTGAAGAGTTCCTCCTATTACAACCGGTATATTA
>JBJMLT010000316.1:0-7436 GCA_045805165.1 Flavisolibacter sp. | reverse complement strand
CATTTCTAAGGATTTGCTATTAGATTTATATACTATTAATTCTTAAATATCCGTATCCATGGAAGGCTTTAAAACCTCCTATGCAACTGTTTAACAGTACCCTATCCCAACTTGACCTTTTGAAGGGTTGCATCCGCAATGACAGGCGGTGTCAGGAGCTATTATACAAACAATATTGTCATTCTTTACTCTCTATTTCCCGCGCATATATAAGATCTGAGGAAGATGCAATTGAAGTTCTTCAGGACAGTTTTTTAAAAATATTTCAGCAAATAGGGCGCTACGATAATGATAAGTCAACATTATACACATGGATGCGAACCATTGTGGTTCGAACCTCAATTGATTTTTTAAGAAAAGGTAAGAATGCGCCTCAGACTATGGAATGGCAGGAAGATCATGACCCGATCATAAATGCAGAAGTGCTTGATCGTATGGAAGCCCAGGAGATCGGTGATCTTTTAAATCAGCTAACTGAAACCAGTCGCATAGTATTTAATTTATTTATCACAGAAGGTTATACGCATAAAGAGATCGGAGAAATTTTAAAAATGAGCGAAGGAACAAGTAAATGGTATTTAAGCGAAGTAAGAAAGTATCTGACGATTAATTTAAAAGCAAGAGAAAGAGCATAATGAACCGTAAAAGACCATATGATTTTATTAGTAACAAGCTGGAACAGTTGAATGGTCCGGACACCAATGCTTTATGGGAGAACATGAACCAGATACTGGAAACCGAAATGCCTGATAAGGAAAGGAAAAGAAGAGGGTTTTTTGGCAAGTCGTTCTGGTCATATTTCAGTGTCCTCTACCTTACTGTTTTTGGTCTGCTGGTTTCGTATTATGTACATCATAAAAACAAACAGGATAAATCCGATTCTGTGGTTGCAACTTCTCAATTGAAAATACAGAAGAAATTAAATGAAAAAGAAAGTAGCAATACTTTCTCTAAACATAAAATCAAATCCACTGATACCAGGATACAACAGAATTCAGATAATTCTATTAGAACTGATTATTCAAACGAAAATCAAACCGGATTAAGCACAGTAAATAAACAGAATGTAAAAGCATCGAAGATAGAAAGGCATGGTAACATTTCGGAAACTTCTAAACAGACTAAATTATCTGTTATTAAAACCAATAAACCAGCCTTAAATAGCAATTCACCATTCAATAATTCAAACAAAGTTATTAGTGGGAAAGATCATGAAATAGCCCAAATAGCAATAAATAACAACGATAATTTAGCCAGACATGCTGAACTATTAGCTGCATATTTAAATCATGAGCCATTTAAGTTTACATATTCTGAGGCAGTTGATCATAAAAGAATTGTTCAGAATCAAGCTGTAGTAAAAATAAAAGGCAGGAAGGAAAAAGGATTCGTTTTCGGGATAGCGTTCAACTATAATTTACCCGTAAGCAGGCAGGAAATGAGTACTGTAAATATGAATGGTTCACGAAATATTTTGTTTGATTATTTGCCTTCCGTTTATTCACAATATCATTTATCCAAAATAGTATATCTGCAGGCAGAATTCCAATTCATAAACCCTCAGTATACTCCTAACTTACTTTTAGCCCATCATGTTACTTCTTTGGCGCCAACCAAAAGAGTAGCAGATAGTGTTAGTTTGAATAAGTTGTATTATATGAATTTTCCTGTGTCTGTACATTACAGCCCATTCAGGAACTTTTATGTGGGCGCCGGAATACAATACAGTTATTTGAGCAGGAGCATTCTTACGAATGAACAGGCAGTTTGGGAAAAAGGGTCAACGGGTTGGAGTAAAACATCTGTTACTAAATCTGTAGAAGTGAAATCGAATCCGGTTGCTGAGGCAAATAAGGCAAAAGCGAATAGCAGTAATGGAGGAGGTGGAAATCCAGGCAACTCTATTCCAATGACCGCTGTAGATACCGCTGCTCAAAGTTTCAAGAGTAATGACTGGCGTTTTCTTGCAGAGGCCAGCTATCATTGGCATCGCTTTAATGTTGGACTGCGATTCAATATTGGATTGGATAATTATATCAATACATCTACCGGCGGTAACAATGCGCAGGTAAAGGATCGAAATAAATCATTCCTGCTTTACCTTAAATATAATTTCCTCGACCTCAGAAGAAAATCCTCAACTAGTAAGCCACGCTAAACTAAAACCATCCCCCATTCCCGATCCCCCGATTCCCGAACATTGACGATTGACGATTCACGATCTAACAGCTAGCAGCTAGAAGCTTTCAGCTGCTCTCTCACTTAATCACCTCCCCAATAACCCTCCCCACACACCCACTCGGCATTTGAATATGTAATAAAGCTGATATTGTCGGAGCTATATCTGTAACATTTACCTGCGCATGGCTAACTCCATGACGAATACCCCATCCCATAAATAATAAAGGCAAATGAATATCATAAGGATAGCTGGTGCCATGACTGGCGCCCCGGCCTACCCTTTCACCTTCTAACCATCCTGGATTTAAAATAACCCTTACCTGGCTACTGCGCTTATAATAATATCCGTTAATGATCATTTCTCTTAATGGAAGGGGAATCGGTTGATCATTCATTCTGTTTAAATCAATTGCATACGCTATACCTGGTTGCAGCTTTAAATAATCTACTGTAGCCGTTTTAATTTTATCAAAATCCAAATGATTGGTGTGAATTTTTGCAAGATCGAAATCCACCTGATCACTTATCTGAGAGCGTATCAATCCCTGAACCTGGAATTGTTCTGCCAAAATATGGTTCAATGAATCAGTAATTGTTTTTGCATTCGCCAGGAATGCTGGCAACTGATGTTTCAGCATGTAAGGAGTCGTATGTTCTACGCCATGATCTGCAGTAAGAAAAACAGTGTATTGATCTTTGCCCACCTTTTTGTCCAGGTAAGAAAAGAAATTAGAAAGATCCTGATCGAGGCGCAAATAAGTATCTTCAATTTCAATTGAATTAGGACCAAACATGTGTCCTACATAATCAGTGGACGCACAATTTACAGTTAAGAAATCGGTAACAGCATCTTCACCTAAATGATAGCCTTCAATGGCCTGTTTTGCAAAATTTAATGTAAGGGTATTACCAAATGGTGTAGATCTGATGCTGCCCCGGTCCTGCTTATAAATTTCACTCATATTGTGAGGGAACGAGCTGGTGTTTTCTCCTCTGAATAAACCTTCATAATCCTGTACATCACTATCACTGGTTTGATAAGTTGAAACAGGATATAAAGTTTGCCAGCCTTTGCTTAATAACTTTGCTGCATTCTGGTCATTGTTGAATTGAATAACCCAGTCTGGAAGGCTTTGCATGTAGTAAGAGCTGGTTATAAATGAACCACTGGCATCATCAAACCAAAAAGCGGCATTAGCAGCATGTCCGGCAGGAAGAATTGATGCCCTGTCCTTTAAGGAAATGCCTACTACCTTAGATTGAAAATTCGTAGCAATGCGCAGTTCATCGGTTATTGTAGTAGTAAGCAAATTACGTGGAGACATTTTTCCTGTTGCTGAATTTACCCCCACGCTCTGTACTGTACTGTCACTTGTGCAATAAACCCATTTACCGGATAATTGATCTATCCATTGATTCTCAGTGATGCCATTTATGGCGGGAACAGAACCTGTAAAGATACTGCTATGCCCTACGGCGGTAACAGAAGGGATATAATTGATCATGGTATTCTCACAGGTAAATCCTTCTGACAGCATGCGTTTGAATCCACCTGATCCATACCGGTTATAATATTTATAAATAAAATCCCACCTCATCTGGTCAACTACTATTCCAACCACTAATTTTGGTCTCGGCAATAATGAATTAGAAGGATTATTATGAACAGATTGCTGACAATGAACTCTACTATAACCAATTAGTACGATTAAAAAGAACAGAAACTTTTTCATTATATAATGCATTCAATATTGGACGGAAGATAAATAATTTAAAGCTATCGCAGTAGAAGCAGCTAGCTTCTAGCTTCTAGCTGCAAGCCCTAAATGCAATTTGTTTTACCGGACGTGACTTCCTTGTCAACTTGTCAACTTGTCAACCTGTCAACTTATAACTTCTTAAATCCCCCTCCGCGTAAACTCTCCGCTTCTCCCCTTCTCTGCGGTTAACTCCCTTGTTAACTTGTTAACTTGTCAACTGTCAACTTCCCCGCAGCCAACTACTTCCCCAATTTTTCCGTTTAGAATTAAAATAGATCAAAAATGCGGACTCTACCGAATGGAAATAGAAAGGCATCTATAATTATAATATGCATTACCGTTGTTTTAATTAGCGCATGTAAATTTTATTTTAAAACTACAACAGATCAATATACCGCAAAAGAAAATACCCATTCTTTAGAACGAGGAAAGAATTTAGCTTTTGCAATTTGTGCAGGATGTCATTACGATGAGAAAGTAAAACATTTTATTGGGAGACCATTGAATGATCTGCCGAAGATAGCGGGACATTTAAATTCAGCCAACCTTACTCACTCGGCAAAATATGGTATGCCTGATAAATATTCAGATGCAGAATTATTTTATCTTCTTAAAACAGGCATATCCAGAATCGGTTATTTTATGCCTTATATGATGAAGCCGATGATGGCTGATGCTGATGTAAATGATATAATAATGTTTTTGAGATCTGATGATCCGGCCGTTGCTGCCTATGATAGTACCTCAGGACAAACACATATTAATATGATCGGAAAGATCGGTATTCGACATTTAATGGGACCACAACCATATAACAAAGGGGTAGAGCGACCCGATGAAAATGATCCTGTAGCGTATGGAAGATATTTAGTTGGTGTAATTGGATGTTATCATTGTCATTCGAGAAAAACAACCGGACTTAATTTTTTAGATCCGGAAAAAACAAAAGGATATCTGGAGGGAGGAATTAAATTAAAAGGTCCAAAGGGAAATAGATTGTACGGACCAAACCTGACACCCGATAAAGGAACAGGCATTGGTAATTATACACTTGAAGAATTTGGAAAAGCTATTAGAGAAGGCATTACTCCATCAGGAAAAAACCTCAGTCCCCCAATGGACCATTTCACATCTCTAACCAATAAACAGGTAAACGCTATATACACTTATTTAATGAGCATTAAACCCGTAAACCACGAAGTCAGATAAGCTCTGGGTTTTTACTTTTTTGAATAACTAATAATTAATAATTAATTATTAATTATTAATTATTCAATGCTGATTTTACTTATACGTTCCATCACCTTCCTCGTTAACGGGTCGCAAAAACTAAGGTGGAAGGGATAGATCTCTGTTCTGCTATAGATCTTTTCTAATTCTTTCTGAATTATGGCTCGCGCTCTGCTTAATCGGACTTTTACATTTACAGAAGTAATATTTAATAAGGTTGCGGTTTCTTCTACGGAATAACCTTCCATATCTCTTAATACAAATACAAGCCTGTAATGAACAGGAATATTCTGGAGTGTATTTTCAAGTAGGGTGCTGAATTCCTGTCTGTTGATCATAGATTCTGTTGACAGGTTTTTATTGGCAGAGTGCATAGGTTGTAAATTTTCATGAATTTGATCGCTATCAGGCTTTTCGTATTTATTATATCCATATTTGGTTCGGTAAATACAATGATGCATCATGATCTTTGAAATCCAGGTCTTATAAGATGATCTGCCTTCAAAAGTGGATAATTTAAGAAAAGCAGTAATATGGGATTCCTGCATCAGGTCTTCTGTCTCCTGATGATTGAAGCCATACAGCCTTCCGATCTTATACAACGCGCTATTGGTTCTGCGGACAAGGATCTCAAACAACGACTTTTCACCTTGTATAATTTTTTGGATCAATTCCAGTTCATTAAGAAACAAATTATTTGAAGTTTCCATCATCATATCAGTTTAGCATTAATACCTTTATAATAGAGTAGTTAAAGTTCATTTAAGTTACAACGTATAAAATAATATCGCGTTTACTACCCTATCATTAAAAAGTTAAAAATGAGCATCACCACAGAATCTGCTGTAATTCATCCTGATCAGTTACCGGTTGAATTAGATCTGTCTTCTTTTTTATTTAAAACCATCAATACTAATGATTTTATAGATGTACATAAATGGATCCCATATTTTGATGCTATTCCAGTTGATCCTTATATAAAGGAAGGATACCGGTTCAAGTCAATTGCCTGGTATAGGGTAAAGCATAAATTGGCTCCTGCTAATGAAACTATTGACGCACATATAAAGCTGGTGAATGGACTTAGCGGAATGAAGGAAGAGCAAAGCGAAAAATACTTGACTAAAAGCAAGCCTGCGTGGGCTTCAGGAGAAACGGGATATGAATGCTGGCAGCTTCCCCAGTATGCGATGCAGCAATCAATTAAGTATAATCCTGTTCATGGTGATATGAAAAGAGAATATCCTCCAATTGACATTGCTGTAACCCATAGTGAAGATTTTCATAAGCTGTTGGTTCATTATGCTTCCTTCTTTAAATGGAAAGACGCTATAGTGCTTGTACAATTCCAGCGTGTGGATTGTTTGGTAAATAAAATAGGTCAACCTACTGTAGAAGGCTTTCACCAGGATGGTAACCGGCATGTAGCCATGGTTATTGTAAACAGAAATAATATTACAGATGATTCTGGGGTAAGTGAATACGTATTGGATGACAATGGTAAGAAAACAGATAAACTGGTACTAAAAGAAGCATTGCCACCTGGGACGTTGGTTTACTGGAATGATAAAAGGCTCTGGCATTATGGAAGTGATCTTAAAGTAGCCAATGCTGAAGTAAATGGTGGAAGAGGCGTTAGGGATATTATACTAATGAGCGCAAAGACACCACCGGACAATATGCCGATTGGTCCCGTACCCGAAAGATTTAAATAACGTCTTATTACTTTTCAAATACAACCGCTTGCGGTTTGGCTCCTAATTTAACAAGTATATTGTTTATCTCTGCGATCATTGGATCCGGACCGCAAACATAAAAGCTCTTCGAGAAGTCTTTTACATTCTCTTTCAAAAAGCTTTCATCTATTCTTCGTGCAGGATATTTTTCCGAAGGCTTGTCTGAAATTATAAATTTACTTTTAAGAAATGGCATAGTATCCCACTCTTCCTTTAAAATAATATCTGCTTCAGTGCGGTTGGAAAAGAATAAATGATTGGTATCTTTTACTTTATCTTTTCTCAGTCGGCGAAGTATGGCAATGAAAGGAGTAATGCCGGCGCCGCCTGCAATAAAATAGCCTTCTCCCTGGTAATGGATGGCACCCCAAACGTCTCTTACAATTAGTTCATCGCCAGTCTTTAAAAGTCCTATTTCATTGGTAACCCCTTGGTGGTCTTTATAGGATTTGATTGTGAACTCTAAATAAGGATCTTCATTGAGGCCGGTGAATGTAAATGGCCTTTTCTCTTCTCTCCATTTGTCTTT
>JBJMLT010000315.1:0-12272 GCA_045805165.1 Flavisolibacter sp. | reverse complement strand
TCCTACCGTGAGAATGAAATAACATTGAATACCAATTTCTCGTTAACTGTAGAGGAAATAAACAGAAAAGGGATTGAGGTTCAAAAGATACTATTAACCCCTTTATCCTATAAGAATGTTGAGAAGCTTATTTATGAAGCATTATTTCATCCAGTTCAAAATGATGAAGCGCTTATCCGTTTAATATATGATAAATCTGAAGGAAACCCATTCTTTATAAATGCTTTTGTGAAATCGCTATTTATAGAAAATATAATTTCATTTGATTATTATTCTTTCAAATGGGAATGGAACAGCGAGCATATAAACCGTTTAAAATTTACTGAGAATATCATAGGGTTAATGACTGAAAGAATTCAGAAGCTTTCACCTCATGCCCAAAGATTACTAAAAATAGCTGCCTGTATCGGTTTCAGTTTCGATATAAGCTTGTTGAATATTATCTTAAATAAGAACGCAGATGAAATAAAAGAATTGTTGAAGCCTGCCCTTGATGAAGGCCTTTGCATGATAATTGGAGATACTTTTCGTTTTCTGCACGACCGCATTCAACAAGCTGCCTATTCTTTAATACCGGAAAGCATTAAAAATGATGAACATTTAAAAATTGGCAATACACTTTTACAAAGCTTAACTACCAAAGAACGTAACAAATATATTTTTGAGATCGTAAACCAATTAAATGCAGGCTCAGAATCTATAATGTCCAGGCAGGAAAAAGATATCCTTGCTGCATTAAATTTAACTGTTGGAATAAAGGCCAGGAACTCCGCTGCTTACAAACCCTCCTTTGAATATCTTCAAACGGGTATCAGACTATTAGACGAAAACGCCTGGAAACTTCATTACGACCTTGCCCTACAGCTTTATACTATTGGAGCAGAAAGCGCATTTCTCAGTGGGAATACTGATCAAATGAATGAATGGATAGAGACAGTAATACAAAACGCTTCCGGAGTTTTAGATAAAGTAAAGGTTTATGAGATCATGATGAAATGGTATAATTCACAACATCGTTTAATAGATTCTGTACAGACCTGCCTGAAAATACTTGAACTATTGAATGTGCGATTCCCAAAAAAACCCAAGAAGGTACATGTATTATATGCATTTCTTAAAACAAAGATCGTCTTATTAAGAAGGAGGCCAGAGGATCTGGAGAACCTTCGTTTAATTAAAGATCCTTACGCGGAAGCAGCCATAAGATTATTATCAAGCATTGGAGCTGCATTTTTCTTTGCCCGGCCCGATCTATTTCCGCTAATAACTACAAAGAACTTTTTATTAATGGTGAGATATGGAAATTCTTCTTATTCAAGTGCTGTTATTGCAGGATTGGGCCTTCTTACCATTGCCGGTGAAAAGAATATTGAAAAAGGTTACCGATTGGGTAAAGTAGCAGTTAAGGTCTCTGAAAAATTTGAAGCAAACAGCTTCAAATATCAATGTATGATGATGGTGAATAATTTTATTTTCCATTGGAAAGAGCATCTTGAAAATATACTTGAACCTCTACGTTTAAATTACTGGCACTGCCTGGAGACGGGAAATACTGAATTTGCATCCTATAGTGCCGGGTTATACAGTTGCAATGCATTTTTCTGCGGAAAGAATTTAAAGGAACTAACCAAAGAAATGCTCCGGTTCAATGAAGATATCAGGCAGCTTCGCCAGGAAATTGCCCTTAACATACAATTAATACTTACACAGACGGTTTTAAATCTTCAAGAACCCTGTGATGATCCGGTACTGTTAACAGGTAAAGAACATAATGAGGAAGAAATGATGAAGCTTTATAAAAAAACAAAAGCAGAGTCCTTACTATTCTACGTACATTTTAATAAGCTAATTCTTTCTTATCTCTTTGGCAAGTATGATGAAGCATATATTAATGCCTGCGAAGCCCGAAACAGATTAATCAGTGTTCCCGGAAGCTCACGGGTTACAATATTCTATTTGTATGAAACACTAACCTTAATAGCCGTTTGCAATAAATATACAAACAAGCAGAATAAAGTAATTAAAACCAGAATACAAAAGAACCTGCGGACCTTTAGAAAGTTCAACCATTTTGCCCCAATGAATTGTTCCCATAAATTATTGCTTATTGAAGCAGAGGGAAACAGAGTTACCGGAAATACCGCTAAAGCAGGCGAACAATATGATAAAGCAATAGAAGAGTGCAAAAAAAACAGGTATCTCAATGACCTGGCACTTATACATGAACTAGCTGGAAAATTTTACGAGTCACAGGGCCGCAACTTTATCGCCAAGCAATATCTTATTCAGGCGCATAAACTATTCCAGGAATGGGGTGCCCTTGCTAAAGTAAAAGATATAGAACAAAACCATCCTTTCCTGTTCGAGGAAATTCAAATGGCAGTTTTAAATCCGCAATTAACCAATGATGTTAAAGAGCAAAATTCAGCTTCAAATTTAAATACCACATTAGAGGAACTTGACCTTCATAGTATTTTAAGAGCTTCTACGGCTATTTCAAGCGAAATTCAACTTGATAAGCTAATAAAAAAACTTGTTAAGATAGCAGTAGAAAACACAGGGGCTCAAAATGGCTATCTTATTTTAAAAAAACAAAATGGATTTTATATAGAAGCGGAGGGATCTATAGATAAAGAAGAAGAAGAGATAATTATTCAATCCATTCCATTAAGTGGAAATCAATCGGTATCAGAAGCCATCATTCAGTTTGTTTATGTAACGCAAGAAAACCTTGTTTTAGACAATGCCACTGATCATCCTAATTTTTCATCTGATCCCATAATATTAAAAAATGGTTCCAAGTCTGTTCTATGCACACCTATCATTCATCAAGGTTCAGTAATTGGATTGCTTTATTTTGAAAACAGGCTTATAAATAATGCTTTTACTCCAGACAGGATAGAAATTGTAAAGCTACTATCTGGCCAAATGGCCATTTCTCTACAGAATGCTTTGAATGAGCAGAAAAAGATGAATGCCTTTATTGAACAGGAAAAGCTGCTAAAGCAAATAAATCATCACCAGAAAGAGCTATTGAATACAAAACTGGAAATACAGGAACAGACCTATCATAATATCAGCGAAGAGATCCATGATAATATTGGCCAGGCTTTAAGCCTGATCAAGATCAACATCAATACCATTGATCTGAATAATCCAGAATTAGCAAAAGACAAATTATCTGAATCTAAAAACCTTCTGACAAAAGTGATACAAGATCTGCGCGACCTGTCTAAATTGCTTAATACTGACTTTATAGAAAAAACAGGATTGTCAAATGCAATCGATCAACAGCTTCAGTTGTTGAATAAAACCGGACTTTATTCTGCCAGCCTGCATTTAAATGGAGTTGTCTCCAAATTTGAATCCAACAGGGAGCTAGTTATATTCCGGATCGTACAGGAGTTATTGAATAATGTAGTAAAACATGCCAATGCTTCCATGATCAAGATCACTATGGATTACCAGGTTAACAAATTAGTTATAACTGTTGAAGATAATGGAAAGGGATTTGATGCCCAGATCCAACTAATAGAAGAGAATAAAGGACTGGGATTACGAAATATATTTAACAGGATAAGCTTTATTAAAGGAACAATTGATATAAAGAGCGAGCCAGACAGAGGTACCGTTGTTGTTATAGACCTTCCAAAATAATTTACCTGGTAATTAGCTCTATTAATTATCAGGTTAGTTAACGTGAACCAGTCCATTCTTAATAGAAAAAAGAACCAGTCCCACCCTGCTTTTCAATTTCAATTTTTCAAAAAGGTTATCTCTGTAACCATCAATCGTCCTAGGGCTAAGGTTCATAAAATTAGCAATCTCTTTATAGGTCATTTCGGTACTGGCTAATTTCAGGAATTCAATTTCCTTTTCATTAAGGTTCTTTAACTGGCGGTTATAAGTTTCATCGTCATCCATATTCTGAATATTATGAACCAACCGGCCTGTAATCATTTCAGAGTAATAAAATCCGGACGATACCAAAGAATCTACCGCCCTCTTTAGTTCCTGTGGCTCTACATCTTTAAGAAGGTACCCTTTTGCGCCATTTTTCAACATGCGGATTATGGCGTTTTCATCATCATACATACTTAAAGCCAAAACTTTAATAAGAGGATATTCAGATTTAAGCCATAATGTTGTTTCAAATCCATCCATTAGCGGCATATTTATATCCATTAAAACAACATCGGGAATTTTTCCTTTTTCCAATAGTTGAATAAATTCTTTTCCATTACTGCAATCAGCTATTACTTTATATCCCAAACCAGTTACCAAGCCGGCAAGACCTTTTCTTAAAAGGGCATGATCGTCTACAATAGCAATTTTAATATCACTATTCATATACAGTTTGTTTTTTGGTTAAAAGGGACATTTAAAATTTCTTTATTCAGGATCAAAGAGAAATAGCTTCTCCGCATAAATTGCCGGAGAAGCTATTGAACCAAAGGGAATTTTGTGATCATACTTCTAATTTTCTACTGAGAATACTATTTGCCTTTACTTAGATCTTTATAGACGTTTATTTCGCCATTGCATATTGTTATGAGCTTGATCTTTTTATCTGTTTCCAGATGAACAAGGTATACCAAAATGTCGTCTTTATGAATTTCATCTACTCCGGATATACTATATGCATCATAATTATCTGATACAATTGATTTTATATCATTCGGAAGTTTTTCTTCGGTATATGATCTCATAAAGGAAACCAAGCCGCCGCCAGCGTTATAAAAAGCAAGATTGTGAACACCATCTTTCATAAATGAAGTGCTAAAGCCACTACCATCTCTGTTCCACTTTGCATTTTCCGCACCTTTAAAGTCTTTTCCGAATGCTTTTGCCGCACGGTTAAATCCTTTAATTTCCTTTGCTGACATGTTAGCCAGATTAACTGAAGAAGATGAATTGTTTACATAATTTGAGACAGACGCCGGGTTGTTTAAAGAAGAAGTGTCATACATTCTAGCAATACTGTAAAGAGATGATTTGGAAATAAGTCCTTTTTCGAAAGCAACACTTTGTGAAAATCCCTTTTGATTAAACAGTAAGACCAATAATAGACCTACTGTGACTAAAATTAAATTCTTTTTCATTTTTTTTGGTTTTTGAGAATTAATAATTTGTTGTGAGAATGCGCGCGAATCCGGTGTAAAGGTGCGGTAGCATGCTATTCGAAAACAAGGGTTATTTGATCAATTATTCATAGTAAAACAAACGTGATGGGTACCGTCTTTTCACGGTCTGAATTTGCTGGTCCCTGATCGTTGATCGCTGATTTTAAGATCGATGGTATTTGAGAAATTGTAAGTACCTTATATAAAATTTTGCTGTATGAAATATATATTTAGCTTTTTGCTAGCCTGCTTTTTGATCTCATTTGCCCATGCCCAGGAAAAGAAAATGGATAAGATGAATAGTAAAATGGGCATGAAGCATAAGATGAAAGATTGCGTTATGATGGAAGATGGTAAGATGATGGTAATGAAAGGTGGAGAGAACATGGCCATGGATCAGGACATGACCATGACCAATGGTACGATGGTAATGACAGATGGAACGGTGAAAATGAAAAATGGGAAGACCACCAAATTAAAAAATGGAGATTGTGTTATGATGAATGGAATGGTTACACGATCCAAAATGTCCGGGCACAAATCTAAAATGAAATCAAAAGCTTAAAGCTGAAAGAAACAGATTGAAAAGCGCCACCTAAGGCGCTTTTTTTATTTCTGATAGAACCCTTCTGAGATTGAATATCAATATACTAATTTACTTAGCTATAGTTTACTAAATTTATTAGTAACTTCGTGGCTTAAACATTCATTATGATATTATCTGGTCAACGAGTGATAAGCCACCTTGACCTCGATACATTCTATGTGTCTGTAGAATGCCTTAAAAATTCGTTCTTAAAAGGAAAGCCTTTACTAATTGGTGGAAAATCAGACCGTGCTGTAGTAGCTTCCTGCAGCTATGAAGCCAGAAAATTTGGCATTCATTCCGCAATGTCTATGAAGCTGGCAAAAAGACTTTGTCCCCACGCCCTGATCGTACAGGGAGATATGGAAGAATACAGCAAATTCTCCTCAACCGTCACCGAGATCATAAAAGAGGAAGTGCCCAGCTTTGAAAAAGCAAGCATTGATGAATTCTATATTGATCTCAGCGGAATGGAAAAGCATTTCGGCTGCAGCTTATTTACGTCTAAGCTTAAACAAAAGATATCTAAGGAAACAGGATTGCCACTTTCTTATGGGCTTGCTGCAAACAAACTGGTAAGTAAAGTAGCTACTAATGAAGCGAAACCCAACGGCCAATTAATTATTCCATTTGGTAATGAAAAAAGTTTTCTTGCTCCTCTTCCTATCCAAAAAATGCCAATGATAGGAGATAAAACTGCAAATACATTAAAAGGATTAGGAATTCGATTTATCAGAACCCTTGCAGAAATGCCGATTGAAATGCTTGAAACCATATTTGGCAAAACAGGAATTGAATTATGGAGAAGGTCGAATGGCATTGATGAATCTCCGGTTACTCCTTACCGGGAACAAAAAAGCATAAGTACCGAAAGCACATTTGAAACAGATACGATAGATATGAAGTTTCTAAATGCACAGCTATTAAAAATGACGCAGAAGGTAGCTTTTGAATTAAGACAGCAAAACAAGCTTACAGGATGTATTTCTGTAAAGATCAGGTATGCGAATTTTGATACGGTGAGTAAACAGTCAACTATAGGCTATACCTGCTCAGATCATTTATTAATACCTAAAATAAAAGAGCTGTTTACAAAACTATATGACAAACGAATGCTTATCCGACTTATAGGTGTCCGCTTCAGCCATCTTATTCCCGGTAATTATCAGATCGATCTTTTCCAGGACAAAGATGAAATGATCAATCTATATAAAGCACTCGATAGTGTTAATCATCAGTATGGACGGTTTCTGGTCATGAGAGCAGGAGGTTTATTATAAAATTGAACTATGTACCTTAATTGCAAAACTTATTATTCTTTCAGATACGGGGTATTTAAAACAGAGGAGCTGGTAAAGGAAGCTGTACAATCAGGGGCACAGTTCCTTACACTAACTAATATTAATTGCACTACTGATCACTGGGAATTTTTAAAACTGTGCAACGAATATCATATACAGCCTATTTTAGGATTAGAAGTTCGTAATGCTGCCATACTACAATATCTGATCATTGCAAAAAACTCATCAGGAGTAAAAGAGATCAATAGTTTCCTTTCCCAACATCTGCAGAATGAAATACCATTTCCCGATAAATGTCCGCTAAAAGAGAACGTATGGATCATTTATCCTTTTGAAAAAGCTGCTGAATGCAGCGAGGAACATGAGCGCATAGGCATACGATGCAATGAAGTAAATAAATTATTCTCTAACAGATCACTTATTTCAAAATGTGTTGTAAGACAACCAATAACCTTTAAAGATAAAAGAACTTATAACCTGCACAGGCTTTTAAGAGCCATTGATAAAAATATAGTCCTGAGTATGCAAAAGCAAGAGGACATAGCCTTTCCTGATGAACATTTTATAAGTCAGACTGATCTTTTCAGGTATTTTGAATTATATCCACAGGTCATCACGAATACTTTAAAGATCGCGGAAAGCTGTCATTATGAGTTTGAATTTAAAACCGACAAGAATAAGAAATGCTTTTCCGCAACAATGGAAGATGACAGAAAACTTTTGGAAAAGCTTGCAACGGAAGGAATGTATAAGCGTTATGGACATAATAATACTGAAGCACACAAAAGAGTAAGAAAGGAACTTGAAATAATTAATAAGCTTGGCTTTAATTCTTATTTTTTAATTACATGGGATATTATACGGTATGCGCAGAACAGGAATTTTTATTATGTAGGAAGAGGAAGCGGAGCCAATTCCATTGTTGCTTATTGCCTTCATATAACAGATGTTGACCCTATTAGTCTTGATCTTTATTTTGAGCGATTTCTGAATCCATACAGGGCTTCACCTCCTGATTTCGATATTGATTTTTCATGGAAGGACAGGGATGAGGTAATTGATTATGTATTTAAAAGATATGGAGTGAACCATGTTGCATTATTGGGAATGTTCAGCACTTTCAAAAGAAGAGCAGCCATCAGGGAATTGGGTAAGGTATTTGGTTTACCGAAGTCGGAGATCGATGCATTAGCCGATGATGCAAAGGCCAGCTTTACTGAAGACAAGATCCAAATGCAGATCAAATTATATGGAAGCATGCTAAATGGATTTCCAAATCATTTAAGCATACATCCCGGTGGTATGCTAATCAGCGAGGAACCGATTTATCAATATGCCGCTATAGAAATGCCCCCAAAAGGATTTGCCACTTCTCAGATCGATATGTTCATAGCAGAAGATATTGGATTGTTCAAACTTGATATATTAAGTCAACGAGGATTAGGACATATAAAAGAATGCATTCAGTTAATAAAAGAGAACAGAGGAATCACTGTTGACATAGACAAAGTGGAAGAATTTATGAAAGATACGGAGGTAGCCAGACAGATAAGAAAAGCGGATACCATAGGTTGCTTTTATATTGAAAGTCCTGCCATGAGGCAATTACTCAGAAAGCTACGTTGTGATGATTATTTAACACTTGTAGCGGCAAGTTCCATAATTCGTCCAGGCGTTGCCCAAAGCGGCATGATGCGGCAATATATTTACCGGTTTCATAATCCGGATAAATTTGAATACCTGCATCCGAAGATGGAAGAGCTGTTAAAAGAAACCTATGGAGTAATGGTTTACCAGGAAGATGTAATTAAGGTGGCTCACCATTTTGCAGGACTGGATATGGGAGAAGCGGATGTGCTGAGAAGAGCCATGAGCGGTAAGTACAGGGGGCAAAAAGGATTTGAAAAAATAAGAGAAAGATTTTTTTCGAATTGCAGAAGCTATGGTTATCCCGAACATATAACCAGCGAAGTATGGAGGCAAATAGAAAGTTTTGGAGGCTATTCTTTTTCTAAAGCACATTCAGCTTCTTTTGCTGTTGAAAGCTATCAAAGCCTGTATTTAAAAACCTATTTCCCGATTGAATTCATGGTTGCAGTTATTAATAATTTCGGTGGATTTTATTCCACTGAACTTTACTTCCATGAATTGAAAAGGGCGGGAGCCAAACTGCATGCTCCATGCATTAATACAAGTAAAGAGCTGACCCTATTGCAGGGAATTGATGTTTATATCGGCCTAATCCATGTATATAATCTCGAAAAGAATTTAATTCAATTGATACTAAAGGAAAGAGAAGACGGTGGCCTTTTCACCAGCTTACAGGATTTTATTGAACGAACAAAATGCGGCATAGAACAATTAACGCTATTAATTCGTGCGGATGCCTTCTGTTTTACAGGTAAAGGAAAAAAGAAACTATTGTGGGAAGCACATCTTTTACAGAGAAAAATTAAGCAGGAATCAGTTTATGTCAGCAGCTTATTTAATGAACCAGTAAAAGAATTCCGGGTACCTGAATTTGACCAGGCGCCATTTGAAGATGTAATGGATGAAATAGAATTATTTGGTTTTCCATTAGGCGATGCTTTTCACCTTGTGGATTGCGACCTTTCGAAATTTGTAACATCGGATGAATTTCATAAGTACACCGGAAAAATTATAAATGTTCTCGGCTATTATATAACAGCCAAACCGGTACAGACGATAAAAGGAGAGCAAATGTATTTTGGGACTTTCCTTGATAGCAAAGGAGAATGGATCGACTCTGTACATTTTCCCAATGTGGCCGAGAGATATACTTTAAAAGGAAATGGCTTTTATCATATTAAGGGAAAAGTAGTGGAAGAATTCGGAGTTTATTCTATAGAAGTGATGGAGATGTTTAAACCAGGATTGAGAATGGGAGAATAATTTATAATTTACAAATTACGATTTACGATTTTCTTAAGTTGGAAATGTTTTATAATAGCACCTTTTATCTTAAGCCACAGATAAAATACATCTACTATTTTACTGCACCTGTTAACTTGTCAATCATAGCTATCATAAAATTCTTTTAGCTTAGCAGCATTAAAGAATATTATGTCTGGATTTTATGAAAATAAAGTTGTGGCAGTTACCGGCGGAACGGAAGGAATTGGCAAAGCCCTGGTAGACCAACTATTATCTGTTGGAGCTAAAGTAGCCACGTGTGGCAGAAATCATGATAAACTTTATGATCTTCAGTCCGAATATCCATCTTATCCACTTCATACGATAGTTGCTGATGTCAGCAATGAAAATGATTGCAGGCATTTTATTGAAAGCACTATTAAAGTTTTCGGGGGCATTGATATTCTTATCAATAATGCAGGCATATCCATGAGAGCCCTTATAAAAGATGCTTCAATAGATGTGATCAGAAGAGTAATGGACGTTAATTTTTTTGGTACTGTTTACTGTACAAAGTTTGCACTTAACTCACTTATCCAAAGAAAAGGGATTGTTGTAGGCATTTCATCTATTGCCGGTTATAGAGGGCTACCTGGGAGAAGTGGTTATTCAGCCTCCAAATTTGCTTTGCAGGGATGGCTGGAAGCTATAAGAACCGAGTTAACAGATGATGATGTTCATGTTATGTGGGTATGTCCGGGCTTTACAGCTTCCAACATTAGGAATGCCGCACTTAATAAGGAAGGCAATCCCCAGGGAGAAACTCCTTTGGATGAAAGTAAACTAATGACTGCCGAAGAATGCGCAAAACATATTCTGAATGCTGTGAAAAAAAGAAAAAGAACATTGGTTCTTACGTTTTCCGGAAAAGAAACCGTATTTATGAATAAATTCTTTCCCGGACTAGCAGATAAGTTTGTAAAAAGGTTTTTCTTTAAAGAAGGCAAACTAATAAAATAGAATAGAGAAGAAACCAAAATCCTAAATTGAAAGCTAAAGCATGCCTTTACTTACGCTCACATCAGATATCGGAGAACAGGATTACCTGGCTGGGGCTATTAAAGGAAGATTATTGCGTATAAATCCGGAGTTTCAAATTATTGATATTACCCATAAACTATCTCCATTTAATTATCCGCAAGCCGCTTATGTATGCAGAAATGCTATAAAGAACTTTCCTGAATTTACTTTTCATATTGTATTGGTCAATCTGTTCGAATCGAAACCAGAACAATTATTATTAGCCTTTCATAAAGACCAATATCTTATTTGTGCTGATAATGGATTAATGGGTATGATATTAGAAGAAAAGCCGGAAATGGTTATAGGCATACCCCTTGAAAAAACAGCTATAAAAAATACACTATACTGTATAGATGTTGCAGCAAAAGCCGTTACCCAATTATTAAATGGCGAACCTGTACAGACCATAGGCATTCCGGATACCAGCTATATTGAAAAAAATCCGCTACGTCCACTTTTGGGAGAGGATTGGATAGAAGGTCAGATCATTTTTATTGACAACTTCGAAAATGTAATTGTAAACATTACGCAGGAACAATTTGAACAACAGCGAAAGGGCCGAAGATTTAAAATAGTATTTAAGAGAGATGAGATCATTGAGCGCATCAGCGGCTCGTACGCAGATGTACCTCAAGGTGAAAAGCTGGTATTATTTAATAGTGCAGGCTATATGGAGATCGCTATTAATAAGGGGAATGCCGCAGGCCTTTTTGGATTAAAAGGCTATAATGAAGGAAGCCAGCAAGTGGCTTCGATGATGCAGAACAGGCTGTTTTATCAGACGGTGAAGGTCTTCTTTGATTAAATTACAAATTACAAATTACGATTTACGATTTTCTTAGGTTGGAGATGCATTATTTTATCCTATGGGTGCATTAAAGAATAGCTGCTCAAATTGTAACTTGTAAATCGTAAATCATAAATCTAAATTGCATTCTCTTAACTTTTACGATATTGTTTTGCCCTTAATTTAGCCGCTTCCCTATTTTTGCTTTCCCTGAAAGGATCATAAAAATATAAAAGGGCCTAAAAATCAATTACTTCAGTATGAATTTTAGAAAAGTAAATAACATTACCGGATGGGTAATTTGTGCCATTGCTTCTTTGGTATATATCCTTACGGCTGAAAAAGCAGGAAGCTTCTGGGACTGTGGTGAATTTGTTTCAAGCTGCTATAAAGTTCAGCTACCACACCCACCCGGGGCCCCTTTATTTATTTTACTCGGGAGGATTGCCATTGTACTTACCGGGGCCAGTCCTTTAACTGCTGCAAAGGCTGTAAATGTTTTGAATGCACTTGCCAGC
>JBJMLT010000314.1:0-2806 GCA_045805165.1 Flavisolibacter sp. | reverse complement strand
GGATGTCCATGGGAGAGTGCTGGTAACTTCAATAGCTTTAAAATTATTTGTTGCAGAATTAATTTCCGGACCTAAAAAGAAAAGGTCGATCACAAATCTTTTCCCTATTATAAATTGAGCGCCTAATTCAGCACCTATGCCTATTCCATTGTAATCATTATTAAAATTCATCACCACCGGAAGTCCTTCAAGTGTAGTATTCCCCGATCCCTCACTGCTTTGATGTACATATTTAAAATAAGGCTCAAAGTAAAGGCCCTTCATATGTTTTTTAGATAAATAAGTTCGATAGCCTGCGAGAAAAGAGGTAGCACGCATCGAAAAGGAGGCATCCTTATCAGAAAATTGGAAAGTATGATTAACGCCTACTGGAATTCCTATTTTAGCTGTAAGAGAATTCTTTCCAAAATTATATTCTCCTTGCAAGCTCCCGCTTCCAACAAGTAATCCCGTTGGGGCCCACTTAATTGATATGTTTGGTAATGAAGTATTATTCTGGCTGAAAGCCAGATTACTTATAAGTACAAGGCTCAAGAACACATAAACACTTCTCATTGGTTAGCTATTCGTATACAAAATAAGATAAAAAAAACAAGCAGATCGCTGCTTGTTTCCCATTATAAAGGAATTAATTACTTAATCAAATTCCCACATTTGCACATTGGCACATTCTCTCATCGTTTTCAATTAGCTAACCAGCTAACCAGCTAATCAGCTAATTATAAATGTATCGCCTCCCCATAAGCCACTTCAATTGCATCTTTTACGCTTTCACTGATCGTAGGATGTGGATGAATGCTATTCAATACTTCATGATAGGTAGTTTCCAGCTTTCTGGCAGTAACTGTTTCAGCAATAATTTCAGTCACATTATACCCTATCATATGTGTGCCAAGCCATTCACCATACTTTGCATCAAAGATCACTTTAATAAAACCCTCCTGGTGTCCGGCCGCTGTTGCCTTTCCTGAAGCGCTTAATGGAAACTTACCAACCTTTATTTCATAGCCTGCTTCTCTTGCTTTTTTCTCGGTAAATCCTACAGAAGCAACTTCGGGTGAGCAATACGTACATCCTGGAACATTACCATAATCAAGTGGCTCCGGCTGATGATTATATTTCTTTTCGTTATAAGCTAAGTTTTCTACGCAAATAATTCCTTCTTTAGAGGCCACATGCGCTAAGGCTTGTCCTGGAACGCAATCTCCAATAGCATATATCCCAGGTACGCTTGTCTGATAATATTTGTCAACGCTTATCAATCCTTTTTCTGTTTTAACGCCCAGCGTTTCCAGCCCCATATTTTCAATATTAGCTGTAATTCCCACAGCACTTAATAATACATCGGCTTCTAATACTGTTTCTCCATTCGCAGTTTTTACAGTAGCTCTCACTCCGTTTCCACTAGTATCAACCTTTGTTACTTCCGATGAGGTCATAACATCCATTCCCTGCTTTTTTAAATTTTTCTCCAGCTCTTTGGATATCTCTTCATCTTCTACAGGTACAACTCTTGGCATGAATTCAACGATGGTCACCTTGGTGCCAAGGCTATTATAAAAATAGCCGAATTCTACTCCAATAGCCCCGCTCCCTACAACAATGATGCTTTTAGGTTGTTGAGGTAGTATCATAGCTTCACGATACCCGATGATTTTCTTTCCATCAATGGGCATTGAAGGTAGTTGCCGGCTTCTCGCGCCCGTAGCTACAATTATATATTTCGATTCAACCGTCTGTTTATTGTTATCCGCTCCCGTTACCTCTATTTTTCCTTTACTTACAAGCTTTGCAAATCCATTAAATACATCTATTTTATTCTTCCTCATAAGAAAGGCTACGCCTTTGCTCATTTTATCCGCTACGCCGCGACTTCTTTTAATAACCGCTTCAAAATTCGGCTGGCCATTCGCCTCCATGCCATAATCTTTGGCATGTTTAATATATTCGTAAACCTGCGCGCTTTTCAATAAAGCCTTCGTAGGAATGCAACCCCAGTTAAGGCAAATGCCTCCCAGACTTTCCCTTTCTATGATCGCTGTCTTAAATCCAAGCTGTGAGGCGCGGATAGCGGCAACATAACCACCCGGACCGCTGCCTATAACTACTACATCGTAAGCCATTGTAATTCAGATTTTAATTTTCAGATTTTATATTGCCTTCCTTTCAGGTCAATATTTAAAAAACGGCACGAAGCTACTTTAAATTGATTAACCAAATCGTAATTCAATATCGAATCCCTCAATGGACTGCTTTTAACTTATTCACGACCCCCAATTGAGATTGGCGATTGACGATAACCCGATTCCCGATCATTGACGATTGACGATTGACGATTGACGACTTTTAACTTTTAACTTTTAACTTATTCACTTATTCACGCCCTAAACTCCACACTCCTCCCATCAACTTCTATAAGTTTATCCAGCTTAATACGGGCGCCTTTATCAGTTCTGAGGTAGCCATCATTTTCTGTAACTGAAAGTTCTATGATCTTGGCTTTAATAAAAATAGTACCTCCATTATCAGCCTTGAATTTAATATCACAAGGTCTGCCGGAACTTTCCACTTCTTCCAAATACTGAATAAATTCGGGATCGAGAAGCATAATTAATAAAGTTAGGAAATACATTAATTTACTTAATACTAAAAAGACTATCCACAAACTCATGCTTATCGAATACAAGAAGGTCTTCCATTTTTTCACCTACTCCTATAAACTTTACTGGGATTTTGAATTGGTTGGCAATGGCTAAAACTACTCCTCCTTTGGCAGTACCGTCAAGCTTCGTTATTGCGAGAGCTG
>JBJMLT010000313.1:0-29285 GCA_045805165.1 Flavisolibacter sp. | reverse complement strand
GGGTAAGCTGGACGGGAAAGATTGAAATGACCTATGGCGAGAAAAGGGTCTTTTTCCCTGAAATGTTTTTTGTTGATTCAACCTTCCTTCAAATTTTTGACTTTCCATTATTAAAAGGAGATCGAAACACCGTTCTTGAAAAGCCAAACAGCATTGTACTCACAGAAGATGCTGCAAAAAAATTATTCGGGAATGACAACCCTATTGGTAAAACAATAACCCATTATGGGGATGACACAACCAGCTTTATGGTGAAAGGGATAATGAAAAATATTCCTGACAATTCTCAATTTCAATTCGATGGACTTATGTCCTTTAATTCCATCTATAATCCATCCTGGTTAAGCAATTGGGGAGGTAATTGGCTCAATACTTACCTGGTATTAAATAATGCTTCAAATGCTATAGCTCTCGAAAAAAAGTTTCCTGCTTATTTGAAAAAATATATGGCAAAAGATGATAACTATAAAAATTATGAATTATTCCTTCAGCCATTAAAAAATGTTCATGCTGGATCAAACGATATTTCACTTGATTATATCAATTACCAAAAGTTCGACAAAGCGTATTTAAAATTATTTATTGTCATTGCTCTCATCGTGCTTGCAATTGCCTGTATCAATTTTATGAACCTTTCTACCGCAAGCTCTTCTGAAAGGGCAAGAGAAGTTGGAGTGCGAAAGTCAATTGGAGCATACAGATCCCAGTTATCATTACAGTTTATAGGAGAATCGGTCTTTCTTTCATTTATTGCAGCTGTTATTGCAATACTGCTTGTAGAAGCATTTTTGCCTTTTGTAAATCATCTTAGTCAGAGAAGCTTACATCTGAGTCTATTCTCAGATCTTAAGATACCTGTTATCCTTATATCAGGAACTATTGTAATCGGAGTATTAAGTGGATTATATCCTGCCGCTTATTTATCTTCTTTTGAACCTGTGAAAGTTTTAAAAGGTTCAATACACACCGGAAAAAACAAAGGAAGGTTTCGTAATATTCTGGTTATTGGTCAATTTACTTGTGCCATATTTCTAATCATAGCTACTATTTTACGGTCCGCCAATTACGCTTCATGCAGAAATGGGACCCCGGTTTTGTCCGAAATAATGTGATTACTATCCCTCTGGACAGGGTTGCTTTCAAAAAATATGATGTTTTAAAACAAGATCTTTTGAAAAACAGTGTAGTGACAAATGTAACAGGGGCGCAAGATCAGTTAGGAAGTCATATGGACCAGTCAGGTATGCAATTCAAAGGTGATGGTCCTGTCAGGGAATTATCAACTACTCGGTTAATTGTAGATCCGGATTATCTGGATCTGTATAAAATCAGGTTGATTGAGGGAAGGAATTTTTCAAAAGAAAGATCTGCCATTGGAAAGGAATTCATTTTAAATGAAGCATTAGCTAAAGAGTTATTAAAAGAAAATCCGAATGCAAAGATCTCTTCATTGATAGGAAAGAAATTCGGATTTGGTGGTGATACTTTAGGCAATATAGTAGGCATTGTAAAGGATTTTAATTTTAATTCCCTTCATTATAAAATTGAGACCATGTTTCTATTCAATCAGAATAATTGGGGATTCAGCAATATGTCTGTCAGGTTTCAACCCGGAAAAACAAGTGAGGCTTTGTCCCTGATTCAAACTGAATGGAAGAAGTTGTTTCCGGATCATCCATTTGAATACCAGTTCCTGGATGATCATTTCAAAGAAGTATACAGCGCAGATAATGAAGTAAGCAAAATGGTTGGTGTGCTGGCTTTCCTTGCTATTATTATTTCCTGTCTTGGTTTATTTGGATTGGCATCTTATTCAGCAGAAAAAAGAACCAAGGAAATTGGTGTAAGAAAAGTGTTAGGTGCCAGTGTGCAAACGATCGTTACTTTGCTTTCTAGAGATTTTATCCGCTTGGTGCTCATCGCGAATTTAATAGCGTGGCCATTAGCATGGTTTGCTCTTAATAAATGGTTGCAGGATTATGCCTATCGTGTTCAGATAAGCTGGTGGGTATTTATTATTGCCGGTATAATGGCTGTTTTGATTGCATTGTTTACAATAAGTTTTAAAGCTGTTAAAGCTGCTGTTGCGAATCCTGTTATGAGCCTTAGAACGGAATAATTCCAATTATCCTTTTTCTTTAAGTAAGAAAATAATAAACATTACTATTGGTACGCCCTTTGATTTTATTAAATTAAAATACTCATTATGGCCCAGCGTACGAATGGCATCATCAGTAAAATAAAGAAAAATGGAAGTAGATCAAATTGGCTTAAAGCAGCCGGAGCAATTGCATTAATGGGTGCAGGCATACTTTTATATCGCAAAAAACAACGTTTACTTGGAAGCGCCCTTATATCTGGCTCAGTGAAAATGTTAACAGGCGCAGCAGCAATTTGAATTATGAAAACTTAATATGTTGACATGTTACCTAGCCAAAAAATAAACAAAATGGTTGACATCAAAACTATAAGCCATATTCATTGACGATTTCCCGATTCCCACTCATTGACGATTGACGATTGACGATTCACGGTTTCTCGAATCCCCGATTCCCGATCATTGACGATTGACGATTCACGATTGACGATTCTTCCCCGCTTCTAAACAATAAGATGGCTGCTATATCCTCTCTTTACCAATTCTTCATAAGCTTCCCATACATCATTGGGAATTTCCTGTTCAATTTGATAACCTTTTTCCGGATACAATTTTATTCTTTGAAGATCGCCAACCATTAAATTGATCACTTGCTCTAATGGAATTTCATCAGTAGGATAATCTTCCATGCTAAGTTGAACCGATGTAACATATACCGTTTTATCTGGCCAATACTTTTTAAATGTGGCATAGCTTCTTCTTTCCATGTAAGGTTTTTGAACCACAATAAAACTTTCAGGATCCAATCCTTTATCTTTTAATAGTTGTTGTGTAAATAAAATATTTTCTCCGGTATTGGTTGATCTGTTCTCAATAAGTATTGCATCTTGAGGAACTCCTTTATTAATAGCAATTCTGGCTAATTGATCAGCCTCAGGTTCAGTCCATATATTTAAGGTTAGGTTACCAAGTCCACCAGAAAAAATAATCAATGGAGCGAGGCCTTTTTTATATAGTTCAACTGCTCTATCAGCAACTCGAAGATCGTGGCTTCCTAACACCAGTATGCAATCAGATCTTTGAAGAACATGATTCATATGGTGATAATCCCATAGTTTCTGCGCCAGTGCTAATTCAACTTTCGAAATCATAAAGTCAGCGAATGTAAAATGGAAATTTCATGTTCAGCCTAAAGAAATCAGAGATCAAAAAATCAGAGATCAGAGATCCGAGATCAGACATCAGCGATTATTACCTACTGCGTTCCTCCAACCGGTTTTTTTGGTAACCAGTCCATTGGAGGGATCAATGCGGGTGTGCGGTAATAATTATTTCTAAGAGAGTCGCTCCAGCCATTTGGATTCTTGTCAAATGAAGTGCTGCTGAAAAATACTGCTCCCTGTACGTTTTGTTTTAGTCTAAGGCTATCGATCTCTCTCGGAATCAGCGTAACATCTTTCCATGCAGGACTACTGCCTGCTTTATAAATTCCAAGTCCTATATAGCATTGCCTTCCATAGGTATGCTCATTCCACCAGTCGAGTAATGGCTCGTAAGGAGCATGAGGTTGATCGAATTCCCAATAGATCTGTGGAGCTATATAATCGATCCATTTCATCTTTAGCCAAAGGAGAATATCGGCATAAAGATCATCATAATTGGTCTGTCCCGCCATCGTATTACTTCCTTCAGGATCCTTATCCTTATTACGCCAGACGCCAAAGGGAGAGATACCAAATTTAACCCAGGGCTTTATTTCCTTTATGGCAACAGAAAGTTTATAAATAATAGAATCAACATTGCTTCGGCGCCAGTCCTCTTTATTCATTCCATTTCCATACTTCGTAAAAGATGCAGTATCTGGAAATTCTTTGCCGGTAATACGATAAGGATAAAAATAATCATCCATATGGATGGCATCTACATCATACCTTTCAACAATATCCTTTATTACATTCACTACCCAGGCTTGCCCTTCTTTATTTCCTGGATCAAAATATAGCGTATTTCCATATTTCAGGAACCATTCAGGATGCAATCTTGTAATATGTGCAGGAGCAATAGATGTTTTACCGATATCGTAATTAGCTCTGTAAGGATTGCACCAGGCATGATATTCAAATCCTCTTTTATGCGCTTCTGAAATAGTAAAATCCAGCGGATCATAAAAAGGTACCGGAGGCTTTCCCTGCTTACCGGTAAGCCACTGGCTCCACGGTTCATAAGGAGAAGGATAAAAAGCATCCGAAGCTGGGCGGATCTGTACAATTACTGCATTCATTCCATTTTGGCGATGCATTTCCAATTGCCTTATGTAATCATTTTTCTGGCTGTCTACGTTAAATTGATTGCGTGGCGGCCAGTCAATATTATCTACTGTTGCTATCCATACTCCCCTGAATTCATATACCGGCTGAGCATATAATTGCACGGCAATAAATGCAAGGTGGATTAGAAAAACAATTTTCTTCATGTACTCTTAGGTGGCTCTTAAACAGTTATTTTTAATTATTCCTAAGCTTATCTAATAATAAGCTAAGGTTTTCAGCTTCTTTTTCAGTCAGTTTTCCCATTATTTCAGCAACAGGATCTGCTTCACTTTCCAGTTTCTTTAAAAGCTTTTGGCCTTTCTCAGTTATCGTAACATCCACAAGTCGCTTATCATTCGGACAAGTAGCTTTTTTAACTAGTTGCTTTGCAACCAGGCGATCTACGATCCTGCTGGTATCACTCATTTTATCTAACATCCTTTCTCTTATCTGCAAGGTGGATAAAGGCTTGGGATGACTGCCTCTCAATATCCGCAAAATATTATACTGCTGGTGAGTGATATCTTCTTTAGCCAGGTAACTCTTTATCCTTTCTATGATCCATCCATAGGTATATAACAGGTTGATCATCGCTTTCTGACCAGAATTGACAAATTTTGCCTGATGTATATCCTTTTCAATTCCCATAGTAAAGAGACTGCAATTTTTCCCGTTATGGTTGTACCCATTTACAGCTTAACTTTTATTTAAGCCGGTTCTTCAAAATACAAAATGTGAAGGTATAGAACAAGTAGCAGCTACATTAACCCCATACTTTAACGCCTTCAGAACAATTTGCGCAAATATCTATGTTTTGGCGGCTTTGAAGCACTTTATTCCTGAAATCCTTATACTCTTTATTATTCCATATTTCCCTGAAACTTTGCTCACTTAGCGACCCGAGTTTATGCTGCGCATCTTTATCAAAACAACACGGAACTACCGAACCATCCCATGTAATAACAGGGTCATGCCATAATCGCCAGCAATGATTTTGATTGTTGCCTTTGAATTGTATTTTTCCATTTCGATCTTTTTTATACCGGCTGTATTTTTCCAGTGTGGGTATAAGGTGGTTGGGATCATTTTCAAAATCATAAACCTGTGCGGTCTTTAAACGAACCTGATCGACGCCCATTTGTTTGGCTAGTGCTTCGATCTCTTTTATCTGATGCTCATTATGCCTTACCACCAGAAACTGAAAAATAATAAACGGAGTTTTACTTTTTAATTCCTTTTTACTTTTAATAATATTAGCTGCCCCCTCAAGCACTTTATTAAGTTGCCCGCCTACTCTATATTGTTCATATGTTTCCTGTGTGGTTCCATCTATTGAAATGATGAGGCGGTCCAACCCGCTTTCTACTGTACGCCTGGCATTTTTGGGCGTCAGGTAATGAGCATTCGTTGATGTGGCCGTATATATCTTCTTAGAAGATGCATATTGTACCATATCAAGAAATTCCGGATTGAGATAAGGCTCTCCCTGAAAATAAAAAACTAGGTATAACAGTTCTTTCGATAATTCGTCAATAGTTTGTTTAAAGAAAGAGCTTTTTAACATCCCTGTTGGTCTAGTAAAGGACCTTAATCCGCTTGGACATTCAGGACATCTTAAATTACAGGAAGTAGTAGGTTCAAATGAAATCGATACAGGATAGCCCCATTGAATACTTTTACCGGTCCACTTACTAATGTAATAGCTGGACAGGACTTTTATGCCGTTTATAAATCGGCGAAAAGTAACCTTTGAAAATAGATTGATGCTATCGCTGAAGTTGAAATTCATTATTAATTAACCGTATCTATTTATTTTCAAGTAAGGTCCAACAAGGTTCAAAGATCGCAAAGTTAGGACTCGCTTATTCTATTAAATTTATCTCCATACTCTGTAATAGTAATAGATAAGAGCTGCCAGGCTGGAAAATGCAATTATATAGAAGAGGATGTTATACCACATGAGGCCATTTGGAGCAATGGCAAGGCCAAAAAATAATCCGGCTGTGGCAATACTTAACAGCCACATAAGTCCAACAGAAAAAGAATTTAGTATTTTTCTGAAATAACGTTTTATTTCCGGGTCCATCCCTGTATTATATTCATCCATTCTTTACTATCAACTTAATAACTAAATGACTAAATGACTAAATGACTAAATGACTAAATGACTAATTGACTAAGGTACTAATAACGCCCGGAAAGCAGTTGAATCACCACTGAAGACATCGAAATCTACTTTTGAGAGAATACCATTCACTCTACCACTTTCACTATGCTGCCAAAAACACCAATCCCTGCTGATGCGCGGCTGATGTGGTTGTAAATAATGTGCTACCCATAACGGATAATCTTCAAAATATCCCTGAAGGTATTGATGGTAAAAGTCTACATAAGTATAAATAATCGGCCTTACAGTATAATACCTTTCAACAACATCCAGCCAGTTCTTTAATTCTTTTCGTACCTGATCAGGTGATGCACCGAATGTTTCTTCAATATCCAGGACGGGAGGAAGGTCTCCACTTTCAAGCTCCACCCTGTTTATAAAATTCCTTGCCTGTAATTTTCCATCTTTTGTCGCTATAAAAAAATGATAGGCGCCACGAATAATTCCTGCTTCTCTGGCTTTTCTCCAGTTACGCTTGAAATAGCTATCTGTATTATTTATTCCTTCTGTTGCCTTTATAAATGCAAAGCCAAGTTTAATGTTTCTGACTTGCATATCTCTAACGGCGTCCCAGGAAATAAAAGATTGATATTTTGACACATCGATCCCATGTATTTCGTATTCCACCGGAATTGGTATACCGAATTCGGGGTATCGTACAAATTCCATTTGCCTGCTTTCCCACCATAAATAACCAAGATAGAATATAAAGGAAGAACAGGCTACTATTGTAACAACCACAAAATATTTTAATGACCTATTCTGTTTTTTTCTTGCCACACTGCAATAGTAGTTAATATCATGAATCGTTAATTGTCAATTTCCTTGAAATCTATTTGCTATTGTAAAAAGTTTTTTATTCAGCCAAAAACGAATTTCAATAATTGATTTTTAAATTAAAAGAACAATTTAACAACTAAGAAAATCAGAGATCAGAAGATCAGAGATCAGCGCTAGACATCAGCGATTAATTGTAAATTCTTCTACCTTTACCTTCCTAAAACCACCCCTATGCCTGGATTTGAATTGTGGAGCGATACAGAACGTAAAGAAGTAAATGATGTACTGGAAACCGGTATTCTGATGCGCTATGGATTTGATAACGCAAGAAAAGGAATATGGAAATCAAAAGAGCTGGAACAGGAAATTTGTTCAAGGTTTGCATGTAAATATGCACATCTGGTATCAAGTGGAACTGCTGCGCTTACTACTGCATTAGCTGCTTTGGGAATAGGCTCAGGCGATGAAGTAATAATGCCCACATTTACATTCGTGGCTTCTTTTGAAGCTGTATTAAGTGTGGGAGCTATTCCAGTGATCGCAGACGTAGATGATACATTAACATTATCTCCTGATGCTGTTGAAAAGGCCATTACTTCCAGAACCAAATGCATTATGCCTGTTCATATGTGCGGCGCTATGGCTGATATGGATTCATTAGTTTCTATTTGTAAAAAGCATGATCTATTATTGCTGGAAGATGCTTGCCAAAGCATAGGAGCATCCTATAAAGGAAAATTTTTAGGAACTATAGGTAATGCAGGAACCTTTTCATTTGATTTTGTAAAAACTATGACATGCGGAGAAGGTGGGGCCGTTCTTACCAATAGTGAAGATATTTACAGGAGGGCAGATGGCTATAGCGACCATGGCCACGATCATAAAGGAAATGACAGGGGTGCTGAACATCATCCATTTCTCGGCTACAACTTCAGGATCTCAGAATTACATGCTGCTGTTGGATTGGCCCAGATCAAAAGGATTGATGAATTCATATCTATCCAGAAAAAAAATCATGCTGCTTTAAAGCAAATACTTTCAGAGATACCTGGAATTACTTTTAGAAATATATTGGATGAAGATGGAGATAGCTGTACTTTCCTTACATGGATGCTGCCGGATTCTCAAGTAGCATCTATAGTTGTTAACTCATTAAGATCCCAGGGTATAATGGGCGGCAATTTTTACTGGTATGAACATAATTGGCATTATATACGCAAATGGGATCATTTAAAAGATCTTAATTCTCTCAATCGCTTACACCCTGAACAACAGGAAGCTCTAATAAGATTGCAAACTCAGGATTTTTCAGCAAGCGACGATATCATGAGCCGAAGCATTTCTACTTCAATCAGTCTTTTATGGACGGACGAACAGATAAAGGAAAAGGGAGCTAAGATTACAGAAGTAGTAAGGCAGGCTTTACATAAAAAGACTTATCAGGTCAATTTATAGTCAGATTTTCATTATTTCTTTCCTTCCAGCTTATCCGTGTATTCTTTTGAGCCCAGGCGCATAAATAAGTTCAAATGAAGGGCCGTTTGGAGTTGAACCTCCTTTTTACAGAAAAATCCAGGGTGGTTATTGTAGAATTTTTGCGGCAAAACCATTAATGTTATTTTTTTATAAGATGTATCAACCAATGGCTTGAAATGCAGTTGGGATCTGCCTTTCAAAGAAATTAACATGAAAGGCAATAATAAAAATACTGGTATTCTGGCCATGGATTAATATTTGAAGTAAATTTACGGCTTGATTTTTGTGAACCCGGCAAATTTTTTTTGCCATAGACGAAACTGATAATGAGCTTAAGCCAAAGTTTACAACAAAAATTACTACAAAAACTATCACCTCAACAAATTCAACTTATGAAATTGTTGCAGGTGCCTACAGCTAACCTGGAAGAAAGGATTAAAGAGGAATTGGAAGAGAATCCCGCTCTTGAACAGTCGGACGATAGCCATGATGACAGCTTTGAAGAATCTAAAGATGAATTTGCCGAAAGTGCTTCAGAAGATGAGGAATCCTCAAATGATGATGCTTATGAAAACATTGATATTTCAGATTATGTCCAGGATGGCGATGATGATATAGCTGATTATAAGCTGAGAGATGAAAATTATGGAGATCAGGAAGAAAAGTCTGTAATGCCATATAAGGTGGAAACCAGCTTTTACGAAGTGCTGGAGCTTCAGTTAGGAATGCTGAAACTGGATGACAGGCAATACAGAATAGCAGAACAGATCATTGGCAGCATTGATGAAGATGGTTATTTAAGAAGAGAAACCAGTGCCATTGTAGATGATCTCGCCTTCCGACAAAATATAGACTCTACCGAATCTGAGGTGGAAAGTATTATAAAAAGGATACAACAGTTTGATCCACCCGGGGTTGCTGCCAGAAATCTGCAGGAATGCCTGTTGCTTCAACTAATGCGTCAAAAGGAAGATGGTAAGGATGTAGAGATCGCTTTACTTGCTCTTACCAAGTATTTTGATGAGTTTACAAAAAAGCATTACGAAAAAATACAGAGAGGATTAAACCTTTCAGATGAAGATCTGAAAGAGGTAATGACTCAGATCACTAAGTTAAATCCCAAGCCCGGAGGCACGGTAAGTGAAGTTAATAAAGCTGAAAGCTATGTGGTTCCTGATTTTTTCATTTTCAATAATGGAGGAAAGCTTGAATTAACTCTCAATTCTAAAAACGCTCCGGAGTTAAGGATCAGCGAAGGATATCGGGATATGCTTAAGGAATATGATAGAGGAGCTAAAAAAGACAGAAGGCAAAAAGAGGCTGTATTATTCATTAAGCAGAAAATAGATGCTGCCAAATGGTTTATTGATGCCATAAAGCAAAGGCAGCATACCCTGTTAAGTACAATGACCGCTATAATGAATCACCAGCATGAATTTTTTATAAGTGGAGATGAAACTTCATTGCGACCTATGATCTTAAAAGACATAGCAGAAAGAACTGGTCTTGATATTTCTACCGTCAGCAGGGTTGCGAACAGCAAATTTGTACAAACGGAATTCGGTACATACAGATTGAAATTCTTTTTCAGCGAATCGCTTACTACAGATACAGGAGAAGAAGTTTCTACTCGGGAAGTAAAAAAGATCTTAAGCGATCTGATAGAAAATGAAAGTAAAAAGAAACCTCTAAGCGATGAAAGACTGACAGAGCTTTTACAGGAAAAAGGCTATAATATTGCACGGCGAACAGTTGCCAAATACAGGGAGCAATTAAATATTCCTGTAGCCAGGCTTCGTAAGGAGTTATAAGATTAACCAATATGATTGCTACCGAAGGCCGAAAGCCTAAAATTGCCATGGTCTCATTTCATCCGGCTTTACGATTTTTTGCAAAGGTCATTTCTTATCTGTTTCATCCTCTGTTCATCCCAATATATATGGGATGGTTCCTGATTTATTATATAGGCTTATTTCCGGATCAGGATCCCTTGCACAAGGCCCGCATTCTAATTCAGATCATCGTCAGCTATACTTTTTTACCAATTGTTGCGGTGCTTCTTATGAAAGCATTAGGATTTGTTAATACCATTCATTTAAAAACCAGTAAAGACCGGATTATACCCTTCATTGTTTGTGAGATTTGCTTCTTCTGGGCATGGTATGTATTTAGGAATCTATTGTATCCAAAGGAAATGATTTTATTCGGACTTGGTGTTTTTCTAACATCCTGTATTGGGTTGATAGTAAACGGTTTTAAAAAAGCCAGCTTGCATGCCATGTCCATGGGTGTAGTTTGCGCTTTTATGATCATAGCGTCTTTTATGAGCGATCAGAATTTTGGCTTTTATATCAGCACAGCCTTTTTAATTGCAGGTATTGTTTGCACTTCACGATTAATATTAAACGACCACACTCCCTCAGAAGTTTACACCGGCTTTTTTATTGGCGTAGCAGGAGAGCTAATAGCCTGGTGTTTTATATAATACCACCTGACCCGAAGGGACCTTAGATCCAATTATCAAAATATGAATAGTAATTACCTTAATTATTTTGATCCCAAACGAAATCTTTTCTAATATTTACTTTCACCTAATTGCTAACATAAAGAATTCCTGACCTAAGTCTCCCCTTTAGGGGGACAGGGGTGATTCCCTTTAGGGGGACAGGGGGAATCAACCGTTTAATATGGTTGAATTTTGAAAATAAGATTGATTAGGATGATATATGAACAGGCAGGTGCCGTTCTTAATAAGGTTAATAACTTTTGTAGCTAATTTCTGAGGCACAGCTGGACAACCAAAGCTTCTGCCCATATAAGCTGAATTCAAACGCTGATCTCCAATATACGGAGCACCATGAACTACAACATCTCTTGATTCAGCATTGTCATTAAATCCATGATCTAAACCTGAAAGCTTTAATGAAAGACCATGCTTCCCGAGGTACGTATTTTTAGTTACATAAAAACCAAGACTGCTTTCCAATGATTCAGGACGGTTTGAAAATTTATCTGCGTAATCAAGACCTGAATTTCTTCCGTGAGCTACATATGTATTCAATAATACCTTATAATTTTTGATATCAATTATATACATACGCTTGCTTTGAGAAGACTGTGTAAAATCACAAACGGTAAGAACATCCGGATTGCTTAAAAGACCTTTTTCAACCAGGCTCTGGTGTCCTTTATAAGCATAAAGCATGGCTTCTTTGGAAAGTCCTAAATTGTTCAATTTAAGACTATCATAAATCCTTAAACTGGCGGATTCTGCAGTAACTTCTTCTGTGGCCTGATGACTATCGGTATTAACCATAGTGATATTACCAGAAGAAACATTCTTACTTCCCGCATTTTTAACAGGGAAAAACAGTAAGGACAGTGAAAGGCATAAAGCGGACAATGGCAAATAAATTATCTTCAATTTTAAAAGGTTTTTCGTGGTTATTGGAACGCCACACATGTGAAAATATTATGCCGGAATACTACTTGCAAGGGAACACTAAGAAAACTTTAAGATATCCAATGGAATACATTGATTTACATATATTTACTAAGTAGTTTTACTGCACAGTTTGTTATTTTTATCAAGGCAAAAATTAATTTATTCCTAATTCGGTCTGATAACTACTAAGATGGTACAACCTCATCAATTCATTTTAATTAGTAAAGTCACTTTAATAGGAATAGGAAGAAAGCCGCTAGCTTTTAGCCACTAGCTACAAAACTTTACCCGGGCCATAAATTCCGAAAACGGACTAATCAAAAAACAAATAACAAAACAATAAACACTGATTATCCTAAAGAAATCGTAATTCGTAAATTGTAATTTGTAAATCCAAATTCTGCAATCTATAATCTTCACTAAACCTTCACCGTTTTCCATCTTCCTCTTTTAAATAATATCCAGGCAGCTATGGTTATTACCGTTTCAGAAATTGGAATGGCTATAAATACACCGGTAGGTCCAAATTCAAAGTATTTGGCGAGAATATAGGCTAATGGAACTTGTAATGCCCAAAAGGCAAATAAATTGATTACAGTAGGTGTCTTCGTATCACCAGCTCCATTAAATGCACTTATCATAACCATTCCAACACCGTAAAATATATATCCTGTACTTATTATTTGGAGAGCCCGCACTGCAATTATTCGCACATCTTCTTGTTTTACAAGAAATCCAACAATAGAATTGCCGGTAAAAACAAAGAATAAGGAAACTACTGCCATAAATATGGCATTATACTTTGCAGTTTTAATAACGGCCGCTTCGGCCCTTAATGCATTCCGTGCACCAAGATTTTGTCCAACTAAAGTTGCTGCCGCATTGCTAACACCCCAAGCTGGTAAAAGAAAAAACATAATAATTCTAAGGGCGGCCTGGTATCCTGCAGAGGCTGCACTATGTCCTGTTGTTGCAACAAGCTCAGCTAAAAATATCCAGCTGCAGGAACCAATAATAAATTGAAGTGTAGCGGGCCAGGCTATTTTTACTACCGAAAGAATAACGTCTTTTTCTATTTTGAATGATGCTTTTGCAAGTCGCACCATGCTTTTCCCATTGAATAAAAAGAACAGTTGATAAATAACGCCAATTGACCTGCCAATGGTCGTAGCCATAGCCGCGCCGGTAACTCCAAATGCAGGAATGAATCCTAAACCATTAATTAGTAAAGGACATAAGGCAATATTGCATAAATTGGCTATCCAAAGGCTTTTCATGGCAATGGATGCATCTCCTGCGCCACGGAAAATACCATTAATAAGGAAAAGCAACATTATAATAATGCTGCTTGCCATCATGGTACGTGTATAGGTTACTCCTATCCTGACAGTTTCGGGTTCGGCACCCATTAGCTGTAAAATATCTTTAGCGAAAAAAATTCCTGTAGCGCTTAATAAAACTATAAAGCCTATAGCTACTATAATTGATTGCATAGCTGCACTGGCTGCACCTTCTGGATTTTTCTCACCAATTCGCCGGGCAACTACGGCTGTAGCCGCCATGCTCATGCCAATGGCCAGTGAATAAATTATTGTTAGTACCGATTCAGTTAAGCCAACAGTAGAAATGGCATGCTTCCCTATCCTTCCTACAAAAAACAGGTCAACAATAGCAAAAACGCTTTCCATTCCCATTTCTAGTATCATAGGTATGGCCAGAAGCAGGACGGCCTTTCTAAGGCTACCAACAGTATAATCCTGCTGACCACCTTTTATAGCAAGTGCAGCGATAGAAAAGAAATCAGAAATTTTATTAGATATAGAATTATTCTTAAGCATATTTGGTCATTAAAAAAATAGGAAATGAGTTGCCTTCAGCAACTTGAACTAGTGAAGGATCCCAATGAGGGATTATTAAAAGAGGCGCATATGCAAAAGAATAAGTATCAAAGCTATTATTTCTTTTTCAATAAAATTAAATATCTCTGAATGTATTCTTCCAGCTTTTTTCTTTTGTATTGCATAATAAAGCGGGGATGCGGTAATACTTCTATTTTTTCAAACCATTGCATTCGCGCATTCAGGGAGGAGAGATATTTAAAGTTATTTGCCTCCCCAATGCAAAAGCATACATCTTTTTTCACGTTGAAGGATAATAGCTTTTCTAGGTTTTGAATTATAAATGGTTCGATCTTGTTATACAATTCTTTGCTATCATAGTAATTCAGATTTTTCCCGTTTAAAACAAAGCCAAGAGGACATACAGATCCAATAAAATAATCAGAATAAAATTCTTCCGGGCCTCCATAATTAAGGATCATTTTATAAATAAATTCTGCAGATAATTCAGATTGGTTCTTAAAAGGATGATCTATTTTACAATGTTCAAGCAATTGTTTGGGAGCGGTAAAATTTACTCCGGTTACACCTGCGCCAAATCTACCCGGATTAATACCTAATATCAGATATCGGCTGTAGGTATCATTAAAATACTTTCTGTAAAATTGTGAAAAGATGGAAAGCACTTTATCATCCATTTGAGGATGAAGCCATTGTACAGGCTCAATGGAATCCGGTGGATCCAACTCCTTATAAAATGTAATAATATTTTCTGCCCAGCTCATTTACTGACTGAATATAATCAGGGGACTCAATTTAAATATCATAAGGCAATTAACCCCCAAGCTCATGTGAAATTTAATGCAACATTGTGGAATATAGTCCTTACAGCGATGAACTACCCCAGAATAAGATGGCGAATAGTAAGAAGTTATAGCAAGTCAGGCAATGGCAAGGATATTGAGTAATTTGAATAACTACAACATCCGTATTTCACGTAGTTATTGAAAACATTTTCCAAAAACATTTAAATAATGAGTTTGAAGAAATATCCGGGAAGTCCTTTTCCATTAGGTGCCACATGGGATGGTAAAGGAGTAAATTTTGCCGTGTATTCTGAAAATGCAACTGAGGTTGATCTCTGTCTGTTTGCATCTACGGAAGATAAAAAAGAATCGGAAAGATTGCAGATCAATGAAGTTTCACATCATGTATGGCATGTTTATGTGCCTGACCTGAAACCCGGACAACTTTATGGATTTCGGGTATATGGACCTTATGAACCGGAAAACGGACTGCGTTTTAATCCAAATAAAGTACTCATAGATCCTTATGCAAAAGCAATAGCAGGAAATATTCAATGGCACGATGCGCTGTTTGGCTATGAGGTCGGAAATCCACAGGAAGACTTGAGCTTCAGTGATATAGATAATGCGGCATATATTCCTAAAGCAGTGGTGATTGATTCAAACTTTAATTGGGAAGGCGATCAGAAGCTCAGCATTCCATATCACAAGACCATCATTTATGAAACTCATGTAAAAGGATTTACTCAAACACATCCCGATATTCCTGAAAATATTAAAGGCACTTATGCAGCATTGGCTCATCCTGTTTCTATTAAGTATTTAAAAGACTTGGGAATTACTGCGATAGAGCTTATGCCGGTTCATCATTTTTTGAATGATCGAATGCTGCTTGAAAAAGGTCTTACTAATTACTGGGGCTATAATACCATTGGATTCTTTGCACCTGATGTACGCTATTGCAGCAGTAATGGCATTGGAGATCAGGTATTTGAATTTAAGAATATGGTTAAAGAATTACATAAGGCTGGAATAGAAGTAATTCTGGATGTTGTATATAACCACACGGCAGAAGGAAACCAGATGGGTCCTACCTTGTCTTTCAGAGGCATTGATAATTCTTCTTATTACCGGCTTGCTGAAAATAAACGCTACTATATGGATTATACAGGCACGGGTAACACCCTTAATGCGCAATTGCCAAGTGTGTTGCGTTTAATAATGGATAGCCTTAGGTACTGGATACTCGAAATGCATGTTGATGGATTCCGATTTGATCTTGCGGCTACCCTTGCCCGGGAATTACATGAAGTGGACAGGCTGGGTTCTTTCTTCGATATCATACATCAGGATCCTGTAATTTCTCAGGTAAAGTTAATTGCGGAACCATGGGATATAGGGGAAGGCGGATACCAGGTTGGAAAATTCCCTCCCGGTTGGGCCGAATGGAATGGAAAATACAGAGATACGATCCGTGATTACTGGAGAGGAGCAGACAGTATGTTGGGAGAATTTGCCTTACGCCTGACCGGTAGCCCCGATCTTTACAAGGAAGATTACAGAAGGCCAACGGCTAGTATCAATTTTGTGACAGCTCATGATGGATTTACTTTGAATGATCTTGTTTCATACAATGAAAAACATAATGAGGCAAATGGTGAAAATAATAATGATGGCGAAAGTCACAACAGATCGTGGAATTGCGGAGTAGAAGGACCTACAGACGATCCCGCAATTAATAAATTACGCAATCAGCAAAAAAGAAATTTCCTCACCACTTTATTCCTGTCACAAGGAGTGCCTATGCTTGTGGCCGGTGATGAATTAGGCCGTACGCAGGGTGGAAATAATAATGCTTATTGCCAGGATAATGAAATTTCCTGGATCAATTGGGGAAAAAAGGATAATGATCTTCTTGAATTTACTAAAAAACTAATTCATCTATATAAAGAGCATCCGGTATTCACACGAAAACGATGGTTTCAGGGATATCCAATAAAAGGAATTGGAGTAGAAGATATTGCTTGGTTTCTGCCCGATGGAAATGAAATGACTGAGGAGAATTGGAACAACGATTTTGCTAAATCTCTTGCAGTATATCTTAATGGTCATGGTTTAAGAACAGTAGATTCAGAAGGTAACAAGATTATTGATAATAGTTTCTATATAATATTCAATGCTTATCATGATTCAATAGAATATCGTCTTCCGCCCCGGAAATATGGAAGTAAATGGGTGAGAGCACTAGATACTACAGATGGAAGGATCAATGAAGAAGAATCAGCTTACAATGCCGGCGATACAATTAAAGTGGAAGGCCGTTCTGTTGTATTGTTAAAACAGGAATAATAATCTATGGAAGGAGTTGGAGTTATGAAAAGGAACCATGGAGTTGTTTTCTTACCTAATGGTCAAACGGAAATTAATGTATGGTCACCAGATTCGGAAAAGGTAGAAATAAAGCTTACGGGTGGAAAAAAATATTCATTGAGCAAAGTAGATCATGGGTACTGGCATTTATTAACAGAGGAATTAAAAGCTAATGAGTATTATACTTTTGTTTTAAACGGAGAAAAAGAAGTTCCGGATCCTGCTTCCCTTTTACAACCGGAAGGTGTTCATGGTCCTTCTCTGGCTATCGATCTCACATTTAATTGGACAGATCATTCATGGAACAATATTCCTCTCGATCAGTACATAATTTATGAATTGCATACAGGCACCTTTACAAATGAAGGGACTTTTTCAGCTATTGAATCAAAGCTGGATCATTTACTGGAATTAGGAGTCAATGCAATTGAAATTATGCCTGTTGCACAATTTCCCGGAGAGCGTAACTGGGGTTACGATGGAGTATATCCTTATGCTGTTCAATATTCATATGGTGGGCCGGTTGGACTGCAGCATCTCGTAAATAGATGTCACGAAAAAGGAATAGCAGTTATATTGGATGTTGTATATAATCACCTTGGTCCTGAAGGAAATTATTTGGGAAGCATGGGGCCTTTTTTCACCTCTAAATATAAAACACCCTGGGGGGATGCAATCAATTTCGACGATGCCTGGTGTAACGGCGTCCGGAATTATTTTATTGAGAATGCATTAATGTGGTTTCGCGAATTTCATATTGATGCCTTACGGTTAGATGCGGTACATGCAATTAAAGATATGAGTCCCGTTCATTTGTTGAAGGATCTGAAATTGTCAGTGAATAAATTAATGGAACATACGGGTAAGCATAATTATTTGATAGTTGAAATGGATCTTAATGACAACCGTTATATAAACCCTTTAGATAAATGTGGTTATGGTATGGATGCACAATGGCTTGATGAATTCCACCATGCCTTAAGAGTTACTTCCGGAGGTGAAAAAAATGGGTATTATTCTGATTTCAAAGGTGTAGAAGATCTTGCAAAAGCATATGTTGATGCTTATGTTTTTGATGGCCAATGGTCTCCGCATCGTAAAAAGAATTTTGGAATTAAAGCAAATAACAAAGGCAGTCAGTTTATTGTTTTTACTCAAAACCATGATCATATAGGAAATAGAATGCTTGGGGAAAGAACAAGCCAATTGGTAAGCTTTGAAATGCAAAAGCTAATGATCGCAACCGTTTTAGTGAGTCCATATCTGCCAATGATTTTCATGGGAGAGGAATGGATGGAGACGAATCCTTTCCTGTATTTTGTTAGCCATACCGACCCCGCGCTGGCGGAAGCTGTTCGAAAAGGTAGAAAGCAGGAATTTGCAGCTTTCCATTGTGGTGAAGATGCTCCCGATCCGATGGCGGAAGAAACATTCCTGCGGTCTAAGATCAATTGGGATTTAATAAGCGAAAAAAAACATAAAACCATGTTCGCTTACTACAAGTATCTGATTGATCTTAGAAAAAAACATCCCTTACTTAAACAGTCTGATCGTAATAGATTAAAAGCATCATGCAATAAAGAGAACAATACTCTTATTTTAACCAGATGGAATGAATCAATTAGGCTAAACTGTTTTATGAATTTTTCAAATCGCTCAGCAGATATTTCGTCAATGATTCCTGAGGGTTCAAAAATACTAATGGATTCTTCCAGTCCCGAATGGGGAGAAATAGATAGCACTTCATGTACTGTTCTTAATTCCGAATCAATAAAAATCTTCGAATCCCCAACTAAATGACTCCCCTCTCCACATATAGATTCCAGTTTCATAAAGGATTTAATTTTGATCAGTTTAAAAATTGCATTGAATATTTAAATCTATTGGGTATAAGCACTGTGTATGCTTCCCCCATTTTTCAGTCAGTGCCTGGTAGCAATCATGGTTATGATACTTTGGATCCTCATAAAATAAATCCTGAAATAGGAACATTAGATCAATTAAAAGGGCTGACAGGGCAATTAAAATCTTTAAACATCAACTGGCTGCAGGACATTGTACCTAACCATATGGCCTATTCTCCTGGAAATTCATGGTTAAATGATGTTTTGGAAAAAGGACCCTTCTCTGTATACGCGCATTTCTTTGATGAATGCTGGGCGAGTAGTTTTTTTAAAGATAAGTTAATGGTTCCTTTTTTAGGAAGTACGCTGAAAGAGACCATTGAAAAAAACGAACTGAAAATTGAATATAAAGAGGACAGGTTTGTTTTTACTTATTATGATAATTCGTATCCCATTCAACCAGGAACCTATTTCAGGCTGATACCTAAAACACTAAAAAATATTGTTGAGTCTCTGCATCAACTGCCGGAACAATATGTGGAAGGTTTAAATAAAACGGAATATGCGGAAAAATGGAAAAGCATTTTAAATGATATCAGGATATTGATGAATAATGAAACTAAAGCAAAATTAATTAATACACATATCGATAAGCTAAATAGTCAGGCAACACTAATAACTGAAATAGCAGAAGAACAACATTACAGATTTTGTCATTGGCAGGAAACAGACAGTAAAATTAATTACAGAAGATTTTTTACTGTCAATGGATTGATCTGTTTGAATATTCAGGAAAGCCATGTATTTAATGTTTACCACGAATTCATTAAACAGCTTATTAATGAAGGGATCATAGATGGAGTAAGGGTCGATCATATTGATGGTTTGTATGATCCGGAACAATATCTTCTTAGATTAAGAGAACTCGCAGGAGAAGAAGTATATATAGTTGTTGAAAAAATTACTGAGCCGGGAGAACAATTGCCTCCATGGCCAATACAGGGTACAACAGGATATGATTTTCTGGCGATTGTAAATAATCTCTTTACTTATAAAAAAAATGAAGAGAAACTTTCCGGATTTTATGAAGAGTTTACGAACGATGTAGGCGGCATTAAAAACCAGTTAATACAAAAAAAGTCTTTTATTTTATTCAATCACATGGCAGGGGAGCTGGAAAACCTTTACCAGTACTTCCTTGACCTCGATCTTATAGAAAAGCAACGTTTAACTACTTTCCGGATAGAGCTATTAAAAGAGGCGATTGCTCAGTTTCTCATCTATTGTCCGGTGTACCGGTATTATGGAAATTCACTGCCATTTCATCATGAGGAATATCATTCCGTTTTAAATCTATTGAATAGGGTAAGGAAAGAAAATCCGGACCTCGAACGTGCCATTGCAATTTTAGAAGAAGTATTGTTAAAAAAACCGTTAGAAGGGAATGAAGATCGTAATAGAAGAACATTACATTTTTATCAGCGGTGTATGCAGTTTACCGGGCCATTAATGGCTAAGGGAATGGAAGATACATTGATGTACACTTATAATCGTTTTATCGGACATAATGAAGTTGGAGATTCGCCCGAATCCTTCGGAATAACAATAAAGGAATTTCATTTGAAAATGAATGAACGATTAAAGCAATGGCCCAATGCGCTTAATGCTACTTCAACGCATGATACAAAGCGGGGAGAAGATGCCAGGGCAAGATTAAATGTTATTACCGACCTCGCAGATGAATGGGTCGAATTAATTCGTAATGCCAGGGATCAAAACAGATCTCTGAAAAAAGACAATGGGCCAGATGAAAATGATGAGTATTTTATCTATCAGACTATAGCGGCAACTTATCCTTTGCTTGGGGAAGAAACAGGAAATTATAATGAGCGGATAAAGGAATATTTGCAGAAAGCTTTAAGGGAGGAAAGACCCATTCCAATTGGTCAAAACCGGATACTGAATATGAAAAAGCAACACAATTATTTTCTGAAGCTATTCTAAACGCGGATAGTAAATTTTTTCACCTCTTTCAGCCTTTCCTTCAAAAAATATCAGAGTATGGTATAATAAATTCATTGGTGCAATTGATTCTTAAATGTACCTGTCCGGGAATTCCTGATACCTATCAGGGTTGTGAGCTTTGGGATCTCAGCCTTGTCGATCCGGATAATAGAAGACCTGTTGATTATAATAAAAGAATTCAATTCATCCACGAATTAAAAAACGATCAGTCAGATGCAAATGTTGAAAAGCTATGGAAAGAAAGAAATAATGGGAAGATCAAACTCTGGTTGCTTCAAAAATTATTAAGCATAAGAAATCAATATCCTGATGTTTTTTTAAAAGGAGATTATATTTCGCTGAATACAGAAGGTAGTTATAAAGATCATGTTATGGCTTATGCTCGTAAATATGGCCAGCTTAGTATAATAATTATTCTTCCGCTCCATATGGCGGCAATGACAGACGGTAATGAATTTAATAGCTCAAAGATAGATTGGAAAGATACCCGTGTTACTATTCCAAAGGCATTTGGAAAGGAATGGGAGAACATGTTACATCCAGGTGAAAAAGTTCAGAAAAATGGTTTATCTGTAGGTAAATTATTTCAGCAATTACCTCTAGCCATTTTAAAAGGAAGCTATGTAAATAATGAACGGGCAAGTGGTTTATTACTTCATATCAGTTCGCTTCCTTCACAGTTTGGAATTGGGGACATGGGCCCCGAGACAAAGATTCTCATTGACTTATTAAAGAACAACAAACAGAAATACTGGCAATTATTGCCGTTAAATCCAACTGAGCAGGGTCAGGGCCATTCTCCTTACAGTTCAACCAGCAGCCACGCGGGGAATATTTTATTTATTAGTCCTGAAGCTCTTTCCGCTAATGGGTTGTTATCATCAAAGGATCTGCAGGATCATAAATTAAATAATCAGGCTCAGGTAAACTTTTCACAGGTGGAAAATATAAAGCATGCCTTATTTGATATAGCCTGGCAGAATTATAAAAATGGAAATGGAAAGATTTCCAAAGCTGATGTCAACGCCTTCGTTGAAAAAGAATCTGCATGGCTCAATGATTTCGCATTATATATGGTACTTAAAAAAATTAATAATGGGAAGCCTTGGTACGAATGGGAAGATAAGTTCAAATTAAGGCAGGTAGAGGCTTTGGAACAGATCTCTCAGGCACATATTGAAGAATTGAATAAAATAAAATGGTTACAATATATATTCAACAGACAGTGGAAAGATCTAAGAAACTATTGTAATGGACAAGGAATAAAATTGATTGGTGATTTGCCGTTTTATATCAGCTACGATTCAGTAGATGTGTGGGCGAACAAAGAAATATTTGCAATAGATAACAATGGGAACAGAATAGGCATGGCGGGTGTGCCTCCCGATGCATTCAGCGAAGATGGTCAATTATGGGGAATGCCTGTATTTCAATGGAATGTTTTAAAGGAACACAATTACAAATGGTGGATAGATAGGTTAAGAAAAAATATGGAATTATTTGACCTTATCAGATTAGATCATTTTAGGGCTTTTTCTGCTTATTGGGAAGTGGCGGCAAATGAACAAACTGCAAGAAATGGCTCGTGGAAGCCGGGCCCTTCTATTGATTTTTTTAACGCAGTTAAGGAGCAATTAGGTCAACTGCCTTTCATTGCTGAAGATCTTGGTGACATTGATGAAGCGGTTTATGAACTAAGGGATGCATTTGACCTGCCGGGGATGAAAGTTTTGCAATTTGCTTTTAGTGAGGATATAGCTGTATCACCTTACATACCTCATAATTATGACCACAATTTTATCGTATATACCGGAACTCATGATAATAATACAATGCTCGGATGGTTCAGGAATGAAGGACTTAAAGATCATGAAAGAATTGAAAAATATATCGGACGATCCTTATCTGAAAATGATATAACAGATGTTTTTTGCAAGATGGCTTTATCTTCGGTAGCACGCACTTCTATTATTCCGGTGCAGGATCTTTTAGGCCTCGATGAAAATGCCCGGATGAACAAACCATCTCAGGCTGAAAATAATTGGAGCTGGAGACTTTTACCCGGTCAACTAAATGATCAGGTTCTTTCCAAATTGAACGAATGGACCATTTTATTTAATAGAGATTAAGCTACACCATTAATAATTAATAATTAATAATCAATAATCAATATATACCATCCTATACAATCCGTAATTCCCTACTTGCCGGTATCCAGTCCTTTCTTTTGCATATCCTGCATTCATGCTCCTTTGTTGCCTTTACAAATTCTGTATAACCACAATACCCACAGGAGTATATACCTTCGTTTTTGATTTCTTTCAATTGATGTAGGTGAGGCTCAGGTAAAGTTGGCAACCCGTGTTTTACTTCATGATCAGGATAGAAAAATACACTTACTTCTCCACCTGCTTCAAGATAGGCCCGAGTTACTTGTCCTAGCTGTGAAACTCCTTTCTTACGCAGATCACTGAATAAGTTGTCTTTATTTAATTCATTTGATCGATAACTTTCAAAATCAAAACGGCCATCGCGTACAAATCTTTTGAATCTTCCTTCAACCAATGTTTCCATCCGTGAATATTTTGCGACCAGGTGATTGGTTATTCTATAAAGAGCAATTATGGAAATAAAAACAAAAATGGCAGGTAGTATGCCTACACTTTTATATAGCATTGGATCCCCGGAAGCAGACCCTAATGTAATAATGGTTAATACTTCAAACACTCCTTGCATTATGCCTCTTCTGCCAATGAACCGAAGCGCAATGATCACTACAATAAAAATGATAAGTGATTTTACAAATACTATGGGTAAATAGCTCCAGTTCTCATCTCCAAATAGAATATAATGCAATGTTGAATATTGGTTAGAATGTACGCTTCGCATGATCGGAACGATTTGAAGAACTAATGCAAACAATGTTCCTGTTTAAATTTATGAGATCGTCAAATTTCCAGTCTATTTGATGAGTGCATTGGTGGTTATCATATTAATTGCTATCTTATATCTCACACCAGACAGTAACTGCAAATGAAAAAATTACTTCTTCTGTTATTAATTATTGCATCTGAAAAATTAAATGCCCAATCGGGTAATAATATTGTAATAGGAACTATAGATAGTGTTTATTCTTCCATTCTGAAAGAAAAGAGAAAAATATGGGTGTATGTTCCTAATAGTACAGGTAATTCTATTTTTAGTATTCAGCGTTATCCGGTAGTTTATTTATTAGATGGTGATGCTCATTTCTATTCTGTAATGGGAATGATACAGCAATTAAGTGAGGTGAATGGCAATACGGTTTTACCTGAAATGATACTCGTAGGGATACCTAATACAGATCGCACACGAGATCTTACACCTACGCATGTTTCTGGCGGGCCCTATATGGATAGCGCATTCGTAAGAACATCCGGCGGAGGAGAACGGTTTACCGATTTTCTTGAAAAAGAATTAATACCGCATATTGATTCACTATATCCTACAGCACCAAACCGCACATTAATTGGTCATTCATTTGGTGGACTTATGGTGGTGAATACATTAATTCATCATCCGGATCTGTTTAATTCCTATCTGGCAATTGATCCTAGTTTATGGTGGGATAAGCAAAAATTATTAAAGGAATCAGAAACAGCCTTGCACAGCAGATCATTTGCAGGCAAATCTTTGTTCCTGGCAATTGCTAATACAATGAATGCGGGAATGGATACTTTGCGTATTCAAAAGGATACATCCGGTCAAAGTATTCATATCCGGTCGATACTTGAATTTAGCAAACTGCTTAAAAGAAACAATGGAAATGGATTAAGGTGGACTTACAGATACTATAACGACGACAACCATGGATCAGTTCCACTTATTGCCGAATACGACGGATTTAGATTTATTTATAATTTTTATCAATTCCCATTTTCAAACCGCTTATTCGATCCCGCATTTAATGCGGATTCGGCTATTGCCTTGCATTTTAAAAATATTTCCCGGAATATGTCTTATAACGTTGTGCCGCCGGAATCATTAATGAATAGTCTCGGATATTTTTATATGCAGAATAAATCATTTGATAAAGCATACAATATTTTTAAAAGGCATATAGATAATTACCCGCAGAGCTTTAATGCTTATGATAGTATGGGCGATTTGTTTGCAGCCAAAGACGACAGGCAAAAAGCTATAGAATACTATTCCAAAGCCCTTACAATAAAAGATTACCCCGATACAAAGAATAAGCTGGAAAAAATGAAGCAAAGCAAATAGCAAATAGCTTTTAGCTTCTACCCACAAACTGTCCCCATTATCACCCATCAGCCATCAGAGATCCGAGATCAGCGATCAGAGATCAGCGATCCCCAAATCCGCGATTCCCTAAATCACATATTTATGCTATTTCATGCAGCTTGAAAAGCTACTAATATTGCATTTCAGATACTTCTAAGTAGTTAGTTTTGGAAGCCTGGAGTTTCTACTCCGGGCTTTTGTTATTTTTTCCCTCCCTCAGCCAGTGTAACCCAATGATATCCATCCTTCGCGATCAATTCTTCCGAATCTTCAGGTCCCCAGGAACCCGGTCCATAATTAGGAAAATCCACCGGAGGTCTTGTTTGCCAGGCTTCTAGAATAGGTTCAATGATCTTCCAGGCTGCTTCTACTTGATCGGCACGCATAAAAAGGGTTTGATTGCCTTCTATAACATCTTCCAGTAAAGTTTCATATGCTTCAGGTTGATCATCACCATAAGCGTCCGTATAGCTGAATATCATATCAACAGGTTGAAGCACCATGCGCGGACCTGGTTGCTTTGCCTGAAACCTTAAGCGTATATCCATTTGTGGGCTGATGCTTATAGTAAGCCTGTTTGGTCGCCAGGTTTCACCCGCTTCTACAGGAAATGCATATTGAGGTGCCGGTTTGAATTGTATAGTGATCATGGTCGATTGGGCATGCAATGATTTGCCGGTGCGTACATAGAAAGGAACATCTTTCCAGCGCCAGTTATCGACATAGAATTTTACCGCAGCAAAAGTTTCAACAGGAGAGTCTGACGATACATTTTTTTCCTGTCTGTAGCTTTTTACTCTTTTGCCTTCAATCCAGCCATCTGCATATTGTCCGCGAACGGCATTTTGGTGTACTTCATCTTTATGCCACTTACGAATGGCTGACAATACATCTACTTTTTTGTTTCTTATTTCATCAGCATGGAAGGAAACTGGTGCCTCCATCGCAATCATGCATAAAAGCTGCAAAATATGGTTCTGTACCATATCGCGCAAAGCGCCTGAATGTTCGTAATACCCTCCCCTGTCTTCAACTCCAATAGTTTCAGCGGCAGTTATCTGCACATGTTCTATATAATGGCTGTTCCATATGGGTTCAAATAAAGCATTGGCAAAACGTAACGCAAGAATATTTTGAACTGTTTCTTTGCCTAGGTAATGGTCGATCCGGTAGATCTGTTCTTCCTTGAACATCTTACCCAAAAGAATATCCATGTCTATGGCGCTCTGAAGATCATGACCGAATGGTTTTTCAAATACCAGTCGCACACGCGAGCTATCTACGGTAAGCTTGTGCTTGTATAATCTTTCAACAATATCAGGAGCGAGTTGCGGTGCTACCGACATGTAAAATATCACGACTGGAAGAGCATCCCATTTTTCCTCAACCATTTTTATGGTCGCTCCCATAGCCTTGTACGCATTCTGGTCTTCAAGATCTGCTACCTGATATTCAAGATTCGAAGAAAAATCTTTCCATTCCGTAGTATCCTTTCTTCTTGAATGCTGCTCTATTCCTTTTTTTATATAATTACGATAGGAAGTATTATTGTATTCTGTTCTTCCCAACCCAACAATATGATACTTCTCTGGTAAATAATTGTCAAGATAAAGATTATATAAGGCAGGCATTAATTTTCTGTAGGCAAGGTCTCCACTGCCACCAAATATAAAAATGATCGTAGGTGGGTGAGGATGTGAAAAGGCGGCTGTATGTGATTTGATTTTAACTCTGGTCTTTGCCATTTCTTATTCGTTTGTTTCTGTGTGCCATTCTGTATGAAATACGCCTGGCTTGTCAATTCTTTGATAGGTGTGTGCTCCAAAAAAATCCCTTTGTGCTTGTATAAGGTTGGTGGGAAGTCGCTTGCTTAAAAATGAATCATAATAACCGACGGCGCTCGATAGTCCTGCCATTGGAATGCCTGATCTGATCCCCAATGAAAGTGTAGAACGTATACTTTCTGATCTGTGCTTTGTTAAAGATGCGATATCCTTATCAAGTAAAAGATTTGAAAGCTGGGGATCACGATTGAAAGCTTCTGTAAAATTACCTAATAAGGCCGAGCGTATGATACATCCCGCTCTCCATACTCTTATTACATTGGGTAAAGGAATATCCATTTTCAGTATTGTAGATGCTTTGGCCAGCATGCTCAATCCTTGTGTATACGCCATTACAAATCCAAAAGCAAGGGTATTCTCAAGATCTGTTAATACAGCTTCTGTAATATTTATTTTTTGCGGATTTATCTGGTATATTTCGCCAGCCTTTACACGTAGATCCTTATATACAGAAAGGTCGCGCATTGAAACTGCTATATCTATGGTTGGGATCGGTATTGGTAGATCAAATGCTTCCTGCGAAGTCCATTTGCCTGTTCCCTTCGAGCCTGCCTGATCCAATATTTCATCTACAAGGAAATTTTCAGAATTAATGTCTTTTGTCTTGAATATCTCCGATGTAATTTCTATGAGATAGGATTGCAACTGACCTTCATTCCATTGAAGAAATAAAGAATGCAATTGCTCATTCGAATAGCCGCCGCCCCTTTTTAAAAAATCATAAGCCTCACTGATCATTTGCATTATGGCATATTCTATACCGTTATGCACCATTTTTACATAATGCCCTGCTGCATTATTACCCATGTAAGCTACACAGGGTTCATTGTCGATCTTCGCAGCAATGGCTTCAAGAATAGGCCTTAGATATTGATAGGCATCTTTATCTCCACCAGGCATCATGCTTGGTCCTAAACGTGCTCCAAGTTCTCCACCTGAAACGCCCATCCCAAAAAAATGAATTCCTTTATTCTCTAAATATTTGATCCTGTTTAATGTGTCTTTGTAATAAGAATTTCCACCATCAATAACTATATCTCCATTTTCAAGAAAGGGCAGCAAATTATTAATTACATCATCTACAGGTTTGCCAGCAGGCACCAGCATCATTATTTTCCTGGGCTTTTTTAGTTCTTTTACCATTTCTCCAATATCTGTTACTCCTTTCACTTTAGTTCCTGGCTTCGCTGCTGCTTCAAGTGCATCCGCTCTTTCTCTTTTCAGGTCGAAGCCTATTACTGCATATCCATGGTCAGACATATTCAATAAAAGATTGCTTCCCATAACACCAATGCCTACCATTCCAAAGTCAAACTGAGCCTCCATATGTTGTCTTAATTAATGTCTCGTTGTATCTGTACCATTCCGCCTTGAAGAATCTTCATTCATCGGACGAACTTGTTGTCTTCTTATGCTATCGGTTCCATTAGCAGGTCTTGGTGTCATTACTGGTTTCGTTGCCGGATCGTTAGAGCCATGATGACACGTATAGCATGTAACTAATAATTGAGCATCCAGTTTTTTCGTGTTTGAAACAGAAAAATATTTATCATTGATCTTTTGCATCATTTTCATCATTTGCCGTGCAGTTAATTTATGCTTGTTATCATCAGAAGCAAAATCCCACGTTTTCATATCATCGCTATGTACATGGCAAAAAGTACAACGAACTCCAAGAGATAGGCTGAAATGATGCATCACGCTATCCAGCTGTTCTTTGTTTATATTTTTAGGCAGTATCTTAAGATTTTTGTATTTAGGTTCATCTTTGGTAAATGCCATTGAAATGGCAATTATGGCAAAGAGGCTGCATGTTATAATTAACGACCTTTTCATAAACTGTTAAATTTTCAATGAAATTATAGAAAAAAACAAGGCAGAAAAGAAGGATCAGAAGAATATTGAACAAGGAATAGTAAATAAAGAATAAAGAACAAGGAATAACGAATATTGAATATTGAACAAGGAATAACGAATATTGAAGTTTAAACCACCCTAT
>JBJMLT010000312.1:0-3575 GCA_045805165.1 Flavisolibacter sp. | reverse complement strand
TATTCAAGAAATGTGTCAGGCTTGGTGAAATAAGCACAAGCACCGAGTTGTTTACAGCGTTCTGCAAAAGGTTTCAAAGGTGCTGTAGTAAGAATTGCAACCGGTAAATGTGATAAGGAATTATTAGTTTTAATCCCAATGATTACTTCGTATCCATTTTTACCTGGCATATTTAAATCAGACAAAATAACATCAGGTGTAGGAACTAAAGACTTATTGAGCAACTCCAGCGCCTCGTTTCCATTTTCTGCTTCGCCTACAATTTCATAAAGACCAGTATGAAGAAATCCTTGTTTCATGAATAATCGCTCATCTTCATTATCCTCAACAAGGAGCATTTTAATTTTTCTAATCATGTTGGCATTTTTCAAGTTGCAAAACTAAAAGTAAGAAAATTTAATATACGTGACCGGATTCTCTTTTTATAAGCTTTGCACCGATATTTATCAAAACAATTTTAATATTTTCTTCAGAATATAAACTATATCGTACTTCTTTGTTTCTTATTATGGTCGAAGGCCACCTTTATTGGATGGCCTTCTATATTGTTGGGATGATTACCTAAAATCCCCAAGCAATCGTAGCGCGAATTTATTTTTTTCCCTTAAAAATTGATCTGTATTTTAAAAAGATTTCAAAAATTAATCCAAGTTTTATTGTTCAGTTAAGAAGGTTAATCTTCTTTTTATCCAGCAGCAAGGAAGGGTATAAACTTATTGTTTACAAAATGATTGCTGGTTATTGTATAAGGATCATTCCAGTTCATTTGAAATAAATAACTGAGCCCTTTAATCAACTCAGAAAAGGAAGATGGCTTTCTATAAAACAAATTGGCTCCAAATCCATAGGAAGCATCTATATCTCTTGGGTGAACAGAACTGCTGAAAATAACAATAGGCAATTTCTTTAATTTCCTCACATCTCTAATTTCCTGCAAACAATCAAAGCCATTATATGACATACTTATATCCAGAAATAAGATATCGGGTAGTTTACCTGAATCAATTAATGAAATTACCTCTTCACCAATAGTAAGCATGGTAAGGGAAACAGTAGGTATTATCTGGGTTATCGCATCTTCGAAAATTTCTCTATCATCAGGATCATCATCTGCCAGCCATATATTTTCGAAAACCGGAATAGTATATTCCATTCGAAAAATTTAATTCTAATCTTAAATATCTATCTAATGGTCAAATTATTTATGCAATGAAATTATTACAAATAAAGTCGAATAGACATTCAGCTTTGTTTAATCCAATACCCTATGAAAATTTAATGTGTCCGTCCTCAAAAATCACACCGATTAGGCCGTAAAGGGAACAAAACGGTTATTTATGAAATAAAATCGCTGTTTTTCGTAATTATCTCTCCATTCCATTTTTAGAATAGATTTTAGGGCAGTTTTCAGATGCTCGGTACTAAAAGGCTTTACCATGTACAAATCTGCATTATGCAAATAGGATCGTTGTATATCAGTCATCTGGGAGGAACTGCTATAAACAACTATTAATAACTTATTAAGCCTGGGATTTTTACGGATTTCCTCAAGGCATTCAATGCCGTTTTTACAAGGCATGTTTAAATCCAGGAAAAGAAGATCAGGGGTGTGGTCATTTAGAAATGAAATTAATTCATCGCCGTTTTTTATTACAATTAGAGATTTTGTTGGATCTACCTGCGTCAAAACCCTTCCAAATAAAATTCCATGATCCTTGTCATCATCGGAAAGAACAACTTGATTTATATAGGGCGGTCTCTTTTTCATTTTCTCTGGATTCTTATGAAATGATTCAAAAGAAATACCAGCTATAACTATAGTTCAGCCTAAGGAATGATTCGGTCTATGCTACTGAAGGCTTTATTCAGGATTAACTCCGAAATCTTCCGGTTTTTCCCTTTTGTGTAAAGCGATAGCTGATTCTGTGTAGATTCTTCTTTTCTCAATTATATCTTTCCATTCAGAACCGTTTAATAACGATTCCTGTAAACTAAAATTAGCTTTGGATAGTAGTTTAGCGATCTCTTCAGTGTTCCAATAATCAAAATTAATATCCATAAATCAACTTACTCTTAACTCTTCTGTATAAGTCACAAATGGCATGCCTATTAATGAATTGTTTATAAGTAATATTTTACTCTAATATAATTTTTAAATTTTCCTATTTTGGGTTTAAGCATTCCGGGATTGTAATATTTCAATTTCCTTGATTTATACTAAATACATGTTGAATATTCTTCAAAAAATATGAAACAAATTATTTGACACCTCTAATGTGGATTGGGTTAAATGCAAAACTTAAATAATCATTGCCTCCTACATGAAGGATTTTTCGAATGAGGACATTAAAGCCATTCCCATAAAAATATGAAATTCTAAAAGTTAATGGTTGGCAACAATAAAGGCATACCTGATAATGAAGAATGAGATACAACCTATTAAAATTAAAATAGGGTATAAGGCAGAATAAATGATCAGTTTTAGGCTATTGTTAAAGCCTTCAAAATAAACAGATATTAATATTTTTTAATAGTGTATTCCCTATTAAATAAGCTGAGCAGTAAGGCATAATTATTGCACAAGTATTTCAACTTAAATTTCCTTATAGAATGGACTTTAAAGAATTAAAGAAAGATCTTAAAGTTAAAAGCTTTGAGCTGGAAGCAGCTATTGAGGCAGGAACGCCACATAAAGAAATATTAATTCTTTATAAGCAGTTAAAAAAGCTTCAATATGAATTAATGCAAGCGGAACTTGTCGAAGTAATGTCGTACTAAGGTTAACTGCTTTTTTCTTCAACCCCCAATTCTCCTGAAAAGTGCATATCAGTAAGTTTACTTTCAAAGAATTGGGGTTATTTTATTGTTTAATTACCTGTCCTATTTCATCTGAAAGAATAGGCTCTATATTAATGATCCAATCCGGACAATTGACGGGATTTTTAAGATACCACCGGTTCAAATGTCTTTCCATCATGAACATACAAGGTTTTTTGTCCTTACCGATTACTGAAATATGAATCATAGTACCTTCTGCTGTTTCAATTTCATTTATGTAGAAATTGAAAATACCATAACTGGTTTCTATGCTTTTTACAAAATGCCGCATAGGCTTTATTTTAAAGGAACAGCAGAAGGTATGAAATGGGAAACGGCTCAACCGTAAAGCAAAGAATTTACATTAATGTTTTCTTATTGCTGTATCTGCAGGTGAATAACCAAAATCTTCTGGCTTTTTTCGTTTGTGTAACTCTATTGAAAGCTCTGTATATCGGAATCGTTTATCAGAAATTTCTTTCCATTCGGCACCTTCCAGTAAAGCCTGTTTAAGCTCCTGGTCAGCTTTTTCAAATAAAGAAGCAATTTGCTCCGTAGATAAAGATGTATACTCCATATTCATTCCCCACTTATCCTTGTCTATTGTGCATCAAAGGACATGCCTATATAAACGAAAGATGCTATTTATCTATTTTAAAAGAAATCTTAAAGATATAATAGGGTTAAAGCGGCAAAACATAAAAAGGTAAGCTGTTAAACAACAAACTTGTCTTATAAGTTTAAAGCCTTTAATTCTA